>CAYTVM010000111.1:0-5889 GCA_964441685.1 uncultured Atribacterota bacterium
CCCATAAGCAATACCATACATTCCAAAAGTTGCAATAAAGGGAGGAACTTTTAATATTGCCACTAAAAAACCATTGATAAACCCAGGAATCAGTCCTGATAAAAGAGCAGCTAATATACCTATAGTTATGGCTAAAAGTTGGGATAATCCAGCAGCTTCCAAATTAACCATTATTTTCGCGCACACTACCGAGCTAAATCCAACCATAAAACCAATAGATAAATCAATACCGCCGGTAATAATAACAAAAGTTTCTCCGGTAGCAAGCAAAAGAACCGTTGTCGCAGATAACAAAATATCCTGTATATTTTTTAAACTAAAATAGTTTGTTCCGACAACACTAAAATAAATTATTTCACCGACTAAAAATATAAATATCCACTTTCTGAGAATATTAATCCCAATTTTTTTTGGTTTATCGTAATTTATCATTCTTTATATACCAACTCTGGAATGAACTGATCGATTAAAACAGCAATAATTAAAATACACCCGGTAGCAATATATCGATAAAAAATAGGTAATCCCATCATCATTAAGCCATTATTTAAAGTACCAATTAACAATACACCAATGACAGTTCCCCAAATTGTCCCTTTCCCGCCGGTAAGACTTGCCCCGCCTATTACCACTGCTGCAATGGCAAAAAGTTCATAACTGGAAGTATATTGAGTATGTACACCCATATTTAATTTAAAAACGAGTAATACACCGGCGATTGCTGCAAAAAATGAAGATATAGTATAAATCTTTATTAAATGCAATGGGACATTAATTCCTGCTCTTATAGCTGCATCTATTTTTCCGCCAATAATATAAGTATGCTGTCCGAATTTAGTTCGGGATAGGATAAAAGCAAATATAATCATGATAAAGGTTATTAATAAAACAGGTAAGGGAATAATTTTTAATAAGCCTAATATATCTTTCCTTTCAGTCAGCTCAGGTTTTATAAAAAAGGAAAAATCTTTATTAAGAGAGAAATAAGCAATGTATGCATTGCCAATGTCACGTACTTGTAAAGGTAAAAAACCAATAGGAAAACCATCACAAAGTCTCCAGGCTAAGCCATTAGTAATTCCCCACATACCAAGAGTGGCAATAAAGGGCGGCACTTTTAATTTTGCCACTAAATATCCATTAATAATTCCAGGAACTAATCCTAATAAAAGCCCTGCAAATGAACCTACTATGATAGAAATAACCGGTGAGTACCCTGCCGCATTTAAATCTCTCATAATAATGGCAGAACTTACACATACAAAACCCATTATAAAACCAATGGAAAGATCAATCCCTCCGCTAATAATCACAAAAGCCTCTCCACTTGCCAATAAAAGCAGAGAACTTATTCCCAGGATAATGTTATTAAAATTAGTTACGCTAAGGAAATTTTCTCCTAAGAAACTAAATAGTATTAGCATTATTACAAGAAAAAGAAATGCCCAATTTTTGCCTAAAAAACCAAACGTTTTACTTTGATTAATTTTATTTAAATTGAATAAAGAGTCATTATTTGATTCCGTCATAATAATACCTTTTTAGGATGAAGATATTAAATTAATGACAGGGAGTAAAATAAATACTCCCTGTCATTAATTTAATGTTACAAAATATTCAAGTTTTGATAAAACTTTACTTATAAATATATTTTTGTGCATCGGGATCATTTACATTTTCCTGAGTAAAAACAAAGAAACCTGGAATTACTTTCTTGGGAAGTTCTGCTCCTTCAGTAAGGTACTTGAAACCCCATTCCACACACAAAGATCCCATTTCTCCAGGCATTTGAGCTAAAATTAAATCCAGCTCTTTTCTTTTTAAAGCTTCAATCAAGATTTCCGTTGCATCCCAGGAGGCAATTTTAACAGCTCCCTCTAATCCGGCATTAACTACAGCCTGATATGCGCCTTGAGCACTAAATACATTTACTCCGAATACTCCGCCCAAATCAGAGTTTTTCTGTAAAGCTGCACTAACCTGAGCAACAGCTGTTTCCTGAACATCAAGGCAATATTCCACTCCGACTAACTCCATATTAGGAAATATCCCTATTCCCGCCCGGAAACCCAATTCTCTATTTATTACACTTGATGTATCAGGATTAGTATTTTCTAAAAATACTTTTCCTTTTCCGCCCAGCATTACCGCTAATTGTCCGGCTACTACTTGACCGCCTAAGAAATTATCCGTTCCTATATAAGAAAGAGGGAAATCATAATTACTTGGTTTACTATAGTCTCCATCTCCAAGATAAGTATCGACAGTAATAATTGGGATACCACTATCATAAATTTCTTTCAAAACAGGAATTAAGGCTTCTGTTGAAGTAGGAGCAGTAAAGAGTAAATCAATATCCCCTCTTGCAACCAAAGCTTTCAATATCGGTACTTGATATTCGGGTCCCCATGCTTTAGGATATTCTCCAACAATTAATTCTACTCCTAATTCATCTGCTTTAGCTTTAGCACCTTTCTCCATAGTAAAGTAGAAAGGATCAGCAATACCAGGCATAAAGGCAATTTTCAATGCTGCTGCACATGTCATAGACATAAAAGATAAAACTAAACAGATTAACAGTGTACTAATGATAAGTTTTTTCATTTTTCTTCTCCTTCAATAATAATAAATTTAATCATCTTTAAAATACTCTCAAAACATTTTTGAAGACAAAATAGTAGAATATTAATTATTTTTTCTTCTTTAATTTCACCTCCTTGAATTTTTATTCATCACTCGATGCCAACAAATTACTCCACTCTGCTTTTTCTTCCTTTACCTGCATAAAAGAAATTTTCATAATAAAACTATAAATTTCCCAATTGATTAGTTATCCTAAATTTCTGAACTCTTTTTTTCTAACCAATGGACCATAGCGTAAATTCCTGCTCCACTAGACACTGCATTAGATGAGATACTGGAGAATTGAATATTCACTGTTTGTTCTCCAAATAAATAATGGGATACAATTTCCCTAATCGGTTGGATTAAAGGTTCTCCCAAGACAATCATTTTCCCTCCGATAAATACAGTTTGGGGTCCAATCATATGAATAGCATTCACAATAGCAGAACCTATCCAAGTTGCTACCTTTTCCACAATTGATTTAGTGATTTGATTATCTTGCTGGAGTAATTCAGCCATTTTTTCTAAATTTTTTACTGACAAACCTTGGGAATTAGCTAAATATAGCAAGACATCAACTCCGGCAATATCCTCCAGAAACCGAAACTCCCCTTGTTCATAACATAAAAAATGTCCGATTTCCCCAACAAAATCATAAGTACCTTGATAAAGTTCGTCATTAATGATGACTCCAGCTCCTATACCTTCATTTATAAGGATACAAATAAAATTATGTATATCCCTCTTGCCTCCCAGCCACTTTTCTGCTAAAGCGTAAACATTGGCATCATTTTCTATCCAAACGGGAATTCCGTATTCTTTTTGTACAATACTTCCCAAAGGAACATCTATCCATCCCTTAAGTTTTGGTGGGCGTTTTACTAAACCAGTTTGAGCATCCAAAGGTCCAGGTACGCCAATACCAATCGCTCCAATTTCAATCTCCTTTTTTTTCGCGTATTCCATTATTTTATTAATATTAGCAAGCAAACTATCAATGATGCCTTCAGGACCAAATCTTGTATAATCTTCTCCAATATTGGAGGTAATAATTTTCATTTGTGCATTCATTAATAATGTTTCCACTCTTTGTCTGCTAAGATGCACCCCTATTGTACAAACGGCATCTGCTCTAATATGAAGAGGAATTGGAGACTTTCCAATATTACCAGTAGAAACTTGATTTGATTCTTCGACAATACAAGAATCTTTAAATCCTTTGATAATGGCAGAAATAGTAGTTTTTGTCAAACCAGTCATTCTGGATAATTCTACCCTAGAAATACCATCCTCTTTAAGTAGAAGATGAAGCAAGGTAATAGCATTTTTTTTTCGTGTACCTTCTGGCTTGAGAACTAACATTGAAGCTCCTTCATTTTAGTTAGTATACTATACTTACTAAATATTTTATTTCAATTACTATTATTTGTCAACGTAAATTTTTATTTATTTATTCTTTATCAAAAAAATCAATTTCTTCTAAACCTAACCAACTAAAACTCTAATTATAAATAATTAAAAAATGTCAAAAGGTGCTTACATGATAATATCTTTTCTCTTATTTAACACATATTAACCTCAGAATAAGTTTATAATCTTCACCATAGGAAAATATCAATTTTTTGATACTCTTTTTATACGTAGATCAGTAAAAATATCACTGAAATCGTCACTTGGAGAAGAAAATTCCGAAATAACCGCCCCCTTTTCGCCTGCCTGAAACCAATGGAGAGTATTTTTATCAATGGTATATTGATCTCCGGGTAATAGGATAATTTCATGATATACAGAATAATATTTCTCATCTCCTGCTGGAGGATGAGCCTTCGCATTTTCGGTTTTATCTCCTTCTATATAAAGATACACTTTACCATACCTACAACGAAATGTTTCTCTTTTACCCTCCATATTATCATGATCAGGGTGGCGATGTTCGGGACAAGTTTGTTTAGGGAATAAAACCATTTCTTTCGCACAATATCTCGAGTTATTTACATATATTACTAGAACAATACCGGTTCTTTCGAAATCATTTAAATCAAGATCGGTAATTTCCATATTTTCTTTTTCTTCTAAAGAAATAACAATGCCTGCTTTTTGAAAATATTCAAGAGCTTTTGTCTTTATTCTTTCTTTTTCTTCTACTTGCATTTTTCCCCTTCCTTTTTCTCACTATTTTTAATATTAAAAAATAATCATACAACCTGATCTTCAGGACCTGCCCAAATCTTATATTGATAATTATATTTCCAATGATCTGTAGGAATAGAAAGTGATAAGCGCTCCCATCCAGAGGTTACTTTCTTTACAACTTCAGGCAAAGGTCGAATCCCTCCGGTAGCATCAACCGCTTCTACACAACAAGCACCTACAGCAGTAGCTAAGGTAATGCACTTTTCTGGTTCTCCTCCATCCAAAAGTTGAGCTAAAAATCCAGCAATAGTAGCATCTCCGGTTCCGGTAGTTCCTTTAACCTCCGTAGCAAAACAAGGAGATAGAAGCTGACGGTAATTCCACTGTCTGGGGTTAATTATCCTCGATAAATTACTTTTTTCAGTCTGGTGTGATCTCAAATATAGGCCCTGGTCACTCAACTTTATTGCTACCACATTTACCCCATAATCAATTAATTGCCTGGCTAATTGATCTAACAATAAAAGATCAATTTTTTCTTTCTTTTCTGAAATATTATCAAATTTCTCTAGATTTAGCATATACAACAGTTCATCAATGCTGGGCATAAATATATCTACCTTAGGTAAAACGTTTTTAAAGAATTTATCCCAATCTATTTTACCAGCAGGAGATTCAGGGTCTGGCATTGCCATATCCAAACTGGTAATGATATTCATCTTTCTTATTCTTCGAAACATTTTTACCAGTTCTTCTCCTGCGTTCTCATAAAATTTCTTCATTAAAGGAGGATATCCAAAATGAAATATACGGCTACTTTTTATTTTTTCATAAGGAATATCATTCGCATTAAAGGTATGATTAGGTCCAGGATAATGCAAAAAGACCCGATCAGTATCTGGTGGGTTTAAAACAATAGTATAAGAAGAAATCTCATCTTTGCTAATAATCATATTTTCTGCCAAAGTTTTATCTTCTTTCTGTAAAATCTCTAAAATAACCTTTCCAAAAGCATCTGACCCAACTTTCCCTAACAAAGTTGTACTAATACCCAATTTTTTAAGAATCACTCCTGTATTGGCTACAGCTCCCCCAGTCGATAATTTTAATCCTGACATTTCTAGAATATGT
>CAYTVM010000112.1:0-5868 GCA_964441685.1 uncultured Atribacterota bacterium
AATTTATTATTTTATAAAGTTTTATAGATTTTACAATTATTGAGAGGTGAATTTTTTGTTAAATAAAATCGTTAAAAAAGTTAAAAAAACCGAACACACTGCAGATAAAATTGTAAAAGATGCCAACGAAAAAGCTGAAAAAATTATTAGTAATGCTAGTAAAGAAGCAGATAAGCTAATTGAAAGAATTAAAGAAGATACTAAAAAAGAAGGAAAAATAATCATTGAAAGAGAAGAAAAACTAGCTAGATCAGAAGCAGAGAATATTATCAAAAAATGTGAAAGAGAAAAAGAAAAATTAGGTAAAAAAGCCCTAAAAAATATTGATAAATCAGTAAAAATAGTAATTAAAAAAGCGATGGAAGGGAAATAATGGCTGTTTGCAAAGTAAAAAAAGTAAATATTTTTAGTCATGTTGACTTAAAAGATAAGATTATTGAGGAACTTCAAGATGCTGGCTGTGTTCAAATAATAGATGTTACCTCTAAATTAAAGATACCCGGTTTCTTGGAATTAAATCAAATAAATGATACTGCAAGCAACTCCGAACTGGCAGAAGTGAAATATTGTATAGATTATTTATCATATTTTAAGGATAAATCCAAAAAATTAGATCAATCCACACCGCCCTTGATTGATATATACGATTATAAAAAATTATCTTCTTTATTTTTCCAATATGATTATAAAGAAATTTATGAAAAGTGCGTAGAATTAGACGGAGACCTTAAAATACTAAAAACCAAAGAAAATCATCTAAAAAATACTCAAGAACATTTAGAAGAATGGAAAGAACTGAACATAAAAATAGAGGATTTAGAAGGAACAAAAAATACTAAAATTATCGCTGGTACTTTACCTTCCAAAGATTTTGTTTCTTGTTCGGAAGAAATAAAAAAAATAGGGAAAGAAATCGAAGTCAATAAAATAACTGAAGATAAAAAACAATGTAAAATAATCATTTTTTCCTTAACTGAATATTGTTCTTTGATTAAGAAAATATTAAACAAGTATAATATCGATTATTTAAACATCCCTTTAGAATTCAGCGGAACTCCAAAGAATGTCTTAAAAAATATTTTTGAGGAGCTAAATAATATTGAAGAAAAAAGGCAAATAATTTTTAAGGCGAGTGAAAAACTGTATCAAGAAAACTTATCTTTATATGCTGCTTTTGATTATTTATCCATCTTAAAAAGTAAAAAAGATATTGGGAAATACATCAAGCAGACTAAAAAAGTAATCATCATCGAGGGGTGGATTTTGCAAAGAAATTTAAATGAATTAAAAAATAGGTTGTATAAAAAATATAAAGAATTAGAAGTAGTCTTTAGTGACCCTAAGGAAACCAAGGATATACCAGTAGCTTTAAAGAATAATAAATTTGTAGAACCTTTTGAGTCAGTAACGGAGCTGTATGGGATCCCTAAATATACGGAATTTGATCCCACTCCTTTATTTGCTCCCTTTTATTTTATCTTCTTTGGGATTTGTTTATCTGATGCGGGCTATGGTCTAATCATCGCTGCTTTATCCTATTTTGCGTTAATAAAATTAAAATTTGAAGGGACAGTAAAGAAATTTTTTGGATTATTTTTTTTAGGCGGATTATCTACTTTTATAATGGGGGCTCTTATGGGCAGTTGGATGGGGGATACTCTTAACTATCTTCCAAATAATACTCTATTTATAAGGACTTTTTTAATTGATAAAATATCTTTACTCGATCCGATAAAAAATCCCATGCCTCTTTTATTGATATCTCTATCTTTAGGAGTCATTCAAATTTACACCGGATTTATTATTAAATTTATTGCTAATGTTAAGGAAAATAAAATTAAAACAGGGTTAATGGACCAGGGCTCATGGTTATTATTGATTTCGGGAATATTAATATTTGCAATAACAAGTGCTATTGGTTCTTTGGCGGGATTCAAAAATATTGCAAAATATATAATTTGGGCGGGATTATTGTTTTTAATTCTAACACAGGGAAGGTCAAATAAAAACATCCTATTAAAAATTGCTGGCGGAGTAATAAGTTTATATAATCTTATAGGTTATTTTAGTGACATTCTTTCTTATTCACGGCTATTTGCTTTGGGATTATCAACGGCAGTATTGGCAGTGGTAGTGAATACCTTTGTCATGTTATTTAAGGATATTCCGATTATCGGAATAATTTTAGCGATTTTAGTCTTTATTTTAGGGCATCTATTTAATTTGGTAATAAGCGGCATGGGGGCATTCATACATTCAACGCGTTTACAGTACGTAGAATTTTTCACCAAGTTTTACGAAGGTGGAGGGGCTTATTTCAAACCTTTTAAAATCATCACTAAATATATAAAAGTTCAAAACGAATAAATTTAAATGATGCGTGATAGCTTTTAGATGTTTGTTTTATCTAAAATTGATTTTTATGATTTGAATAGCGATACGATATACTCATATTTGATTCGAAATAATATTAATTAGAAATAGGAGGAAAATATGATTACACAAGGGATAGTACTTGCATTCTTGGGTTCTGCAACAGCTATAGGTTTAGCCTGTTCTGGTTCTGGTATCGGAGTAGGCATAGCTGGAGCTGCTGGGGTTGGCGTAATGATTGAAGAACCGGAAAAATTTGGTTTAGTATTATTTTTACAAGCTTTTCCAGGTACACAAGGTATTTATGGCTTATTAGTTGGATTTTGGGTTTTAATGAAAACAGGTATTCTTGGAGGTTCACCAATTCCTTTGGATTTAGATCAAGGTTGGCAGATATTTTTTTCCTGTATACCTGTAGGTGTAGTCGGCTTTTTCTCTGGATGGTATCAGGGAAAAACTGCTGCCGCAGCCATAGGATTAGCTGCAAGAAATCCAGGAGGAATTGGAAAAGCAATAGTAATGGTTACTATGGTGGAAACCTATGCAGTATTTTCTTTATTGGCTTCTCTGTTACTTTTTAACGGGATAGCTCTATAAAAGGATGGATATAATATGACTATTAAAGATATAAATGACAAGATTATATCTGATGCCAAAATTCAAGCAAATAAAATTATCGATCAAGCTGAAGATAATGCAACAAATATAATAAAAAAAGGCGAAAAAGAAGCAGATAATGTTAAAAAAGCAATATTATATAAAGTCAATCAGGAAGCATCTCTAAAAAAGAATAAAATAATAACTGAGGCAAACTTAGGAGCAAAAAAGACTATTTTAACAGAGAAACAAAAAATTATGGAAGATATTTTTGCTAAAGCTCTGGAAGGTATTTTAAAATTAAGCCCTCAAGACTATCTTCATTTTATAAAAAAACTGATATTAGATAATATTGAGAGAGGCGATGAAACTATTTTTACCGGATCTTTAGATAAAAATAAAATATCCCAAGATTTTATTGAAGAAATAAATAAAGAATTAAAAACCAAGGGTAAGAAGGGTGAATTAAAATTATCTACTTCTCACCTTCTGATAAAAGGTGGCATAATCATTGGGTCTGGTGTGATAAGAAAAAATATTTCATTAGAACTTTTATTAAAAAACATTCGAGAAGAATTAGAAATGCAAATAAGCAAATTATTATTTAATTAACTTATTTATACTAATATTTATTACAGATTTTTAATGGGGGAAGGGTCATGTTCAAATATTTTACCGCAGATACGAATGATCAAGAAGAATATGCTTTTGCTAATGGAAATATAAAGGCATTAGAAAAGGGATTATTGAATAAAGACATTCTAGACAGAATGATAAAATCCAGCGATATTGTTTCTGCTTTAAAAATATTGACAGAAAGTGATTTAAATGATTATTCTTTTGATCTTAATAATCCTTCAGATTTTGAGAATTCATTAAATCAAGTACTATTACATACTTATGAAATTGTAAAAAGTATTTCCCAGGTCTCTACTTTTAATTTTCTTTATTTCACCTTTGCCTCCAAGTATGATTTTCTCAATATCAAAGTGCTTATAAAATCAAAATGTCTAAAAAAAGAATTTTCTAATGGATTGATTTCACCGATTGGTACCATAGATATAGAAAAACTTAAATTAGCGATTAGAGACGAAAAGTATGAAGATATTCCCGATTCTTTTGAGCTTTTAATCAAAAAAACTTTCTCGGAATATAATAAATTTAAAGACCCTGAGATGATAGATTTTGTTTTAGATAGAGAAAGATATATTATGATATTTAATAAAATTAGAGAAATAGAAATAATTGAAAGCGAAGAGCTTTTTTTAAAAAGATTTCTTAATATAAATATAGATCTTAATAATATAATTAATTGCATTAGGGTAAAGATAAGAGGAGAAAAAAAAGCTTTTATTAAAGAGTTTTTAATTCCTGAAGGTGATTTTAAAATAGAAAAAATAATAGAAATATATGATTCTCCTTTATCTTCGTGGTTTGAAAAACTTAAATATACTGATTATAAAGACATAGTAGAACTGGGCGTAAATTATTTTCAAAAGAATAATTCCTTAATGGAATTGGAAAAATTAAGAGATAATTTTATTCTAAATTTTTCAAAAATTGGAAAATATATTACCTTTGGAATTGAACCATTAGTGGGATTCATTACTGCGAAAGAGAATGATATAAAAAATATTAGGATCATATTGTCAGCTAAGTTAAATAACTTATCACCAGAAAAAATAAAAGAAAGAGTACGTGATACTTATGTATAAAATTGCATTAATTGGAAATAGAGATACCATTATAGGTTTTAAATTGCTAGGAATCTCTCTTTTTCCCATAAATAAAAAGGATGAAGCTGTAGAAATATTAAATAAATTAGTAAAAGAAGAATATGCAGTGATATTTGTAACCGAAGAGATAGCCTGTCAAATAGTAGATGAAATAAATATGTTACAAAAAACATCTTTTGCAAGTATAACTGTATTTCCCAATAAATCAGAAAAGAATAATTTAGGACAAAAGATATTAAGAAAAAACATTGAAAAAGCTATAGGAACGGATATTTTATTTAGAAAAGAGGTAGAATAATGAAAACAGCGAAAATAATTAAAGTTGCTGGACCAGTAGTAGTGGCAAAAGGACTAAAGAATGCTAAAATGTACGATGTAGTCAAAGTTAGCGGACAGAAATTAATTGGTGAAATAATTGAATTAAATAACGATTTGGCTACCATCCAGGTTTATGAGGAAACTTCAGGAATAGGTCCTGGGGAACCTGTTTTTTCTACCGACATGCCTCTAAGCGTGGAATTAGGTCCCGGTCTTATCTCTTCTATTTACGATGGTATTCAAAGACCCTTAGACATATTAAAAAAAATAAGCGGGGATTTTATCGCCAGAGGAGCAGAGGCGTTTGCCATTGATAGAAAAAAGAAATGGGATTTTAAACCTACTTCTAAAAAAGGAGATAAGGTAATATCCGGTGATATTATAGGTACTGTCCAGGAAAGTAGTATTGTTAAACATAAAATTATGGTTCCTTTCGGGATACAGGGTGAAATTATAGAAATATATAAAAAAAAATTTACAGTTACAGATACTATTGCCAAAATAAAAGATCAGGAAGGTTCGATTCACAAAATCAAAATGTTACAAAAATGGCCGGTAAGGGGACCAAGACCCTATAAGAAAAAATTGCCTCCCATTGAACCATTAATTACCGGACAAAGGACAATAGATATGTTTTTTCCTATTACTAAGGGAGGGACAGCGTGTATTCCGGGTCCTTTTGGTAGTGGAAAAACCGTAGTACAACACCAGATATCTAAATGGTGTAACGCAGAAATTATTCTCTTTATCGGATGTGGTGAAAGAGGGAATGAAATGACCGATGTTTTATTGGAATTTCCGGAATTAATCGATCCTTATTCCGGAAAGCCATTAATGGAAAGAA
>CAYTVM010000113.1:0-5866 GCA_964441685.1 uncultured Atribacterota bacterium
GATAAGCGGTTTAGATTACGAAAGAATTACCAGAAGAGTGAAAGAACAAGCAAATAACTTCTGGAAACGATTTTAAAATTCCTTATCTTCCAGAAGATAAGATTACCTATTAATATAGATAAAATTTTTCCCAAATATGATAAATTTTTTATATTTTAAAATAAATAAAAATTTTTTTAAATTTTGCTTGACATTGTAAAAAAAATAAGTATAATTACTCAAAGTATAATTAATAATTGTTTGAATGATATACTAAACTAATGCAACAAACAACAAAACAATCTTTTTCATAATTATACCTCCTTTATAAGCTCGCTTTGTTAATAGCAAGGCGAGCTTTTTATTTTTTTCGCAAAAAAGAGGATTTTGAGAAATCTTTGTAGAATTATAAATTATATTTAACTTTTAAAAGATAGAAGATAAAATTTTTAACCAAAGGAGAAAGTTATAAAAAAGAAAATAAACCTTTTCATAATTTTTATCATGGTCTTAAATATATTCTTCTGGCTAAGTAATTTTTCAGTAGATAGTAAGTTTTACGTAGTCAAGGATAAAGAGGGAAATATCGTGCGCTTTAGCTCTCAGTATCAGATTTCCAGTAAAGAGAAATCAGCAGGCTATACTATTATTGAAAAATATAGTCTCCCCAAAACAACAGATCCCTATGGTTTTAATAAAATAGACTGGGAAAAAGCAGAAGCACAAGCAGAAGAAATAGAAAAAGCATTAGCTGCTGGGAAGGATAAAAATTTACCCTATCCGAAATTTACCGTATTGGCAACAGCTTATACTCCCCATGAGAGATCATGCTGGCCTTATGCTGATGGCTTTACTTCGACTAACTATAAAGCCGGATATAAAAGCATAGCCATTGACCCGGAATACGGGGTATTCCACTATGGAGATGTACTTTACATAGAAGGTTATGGAGTAGGTTTAGCCAATGATTGTGGAAGTGCCATTAAAGGGAATAGGATTGATGTGTGTTTCAACCTGGGAGACGAGCAAAAAGCGCTGGACTGGGGAAAGAAAAAAGTAAGAGTATGGACATTAAGTCGACTGGCAGAAGATAAATAGTATTTTTTAAATAAGAGAAAAGATAATTATATTTGAATAGTCTAAAAAGCATGGTGTAAGAAGGAGGAAGTCGATGAAAAAAATTAATTACCTATTTGGTTTTTTGCTTTTGCTTATAGGAGTTATACTAATATTATCGAACTTTGGGGTAATAGAAATTATTTGGGAGAATTTATGGCCTTTGTTTTTGTTAATACCAGGGATTGTATTTGAAATGAGTTATTTTATTTATAGGAAGGATGCAGGCCTTCTGGTTCCAGGAGGGATACTTATTACTTATGGCCTCTTATTCTTAACTAATATCAATTATGGTTGGGGCTTAATGGAAGAGTTATGGCCTATATTTCCTTTAGGTGTAGCAATAGGTTTACTCCAACTTTATATTTTTGGAGGGCGAGAGAAAGGGCTTTTGATTCCCATAGGAATATTAGGGGTTGTTTCTTTATTTTTCTTGATTAATAATTTGTTTTTTATTAATTTTGGACTTTTAGCCGGAATTATATTAATAGTAGTTGGTATATGGATTATTTTTAAAAAAGTAAAATCAAATGATGGAATATGAAAAAATTATTAAAAAGCTAAAATCTTTATCTAGCTCTGAGACAATTATTGGAATGGCAAGATACGGTATTACCCCTGAAAATACTTATGGAGTATCAATTCCAAATCTAAGAAAGATAATTAAAGAAATAGGGAAAAGACATAAACTTGCCCAAAAACTCTGGACCATAAATATTCGTGAAACTCAAATACTTGCCAGCATGATTGAGGATCCGGAAATGGTTACCGAAGAACAAATGGAAGGTTGGGTTAAGGAGTTCAACTATTGGGAAATCTGTGACCAGTGTTGTATGAATCTTTTTGAGAAGACGAGATTTGCCTACAAGAAAGCAATTGAATGGAGTTCCAAAGAGGAGGAATTTGTAAAGAGGGCGGGATTTGTATTAATGGCTCGGCTTGCAGTTAGTGATAAAAAAGCAGGTGATAATAAATTTGAAAAATTCCTTACTATTATAAAAAGAGAAGCAACTGACAATAGAAATTATGTCAAGAAAGCAGTTAATTGGGCCTTAAGGCAAATGGGAAAACGCAATTCTAATTTGAACAGAAAAGCAATTGACGCTGCAAAAGAGATTCAAGAAATGGATTCAAAGAGTGCTAAATGGATTGCTTCAGATGCAATGAGAGAATTAACCAGTGAAACAGTTCAAAAAAAGTTATTTGGGTTATAAGCTGTTTTTATTTCTTCTCTATATTTTTAAAAACTTCCAGGCAAAGGTTAGTCATCTGATGAAATATGGGATTTATTTTTTCTTCCTCAGTAATAACTTCTTGTGTCAGGTGGTTAGATACTGCAGCAAGGATGGTTCCTACTTTAACTTTTCGGAGATATCCGATAGTAAAGAGGGCAGAGGATTCATTCTCTACACTTAAAATATTTGAATCAATCCATATCTGTTCTCTTTTTAGAAAATTAGGATCTGCGAATACCGAGCCCTTATAGAAGGCATCATGGCTCATTATTATTCCAATATGGGATTTTAGATTTTTAAGGTGAGTTACTTTTACGAGGGCTTCTACAAGGTCCATATCTGCAATAGCCGGGAATTCAATCGGTATATATTCAACCGACGTACCCTCTAATCTTACCGCAGAGGTGGGGATGATAATATCTCCTAAGTCTATATTCTTTTGTAGTGCCCCGGTAGTACCCAGACGGACTAAATATTTTGCCCCGGACATGATAAGTTCCTCCAGGGCAATGGCGGCAGAAGGGCATCCCATACCGGTCGAGGTAACACTTACCATTAATCCTTTATATTTTCCGGTATAGGTTATATATTCACGACTTTGAGCAATTAATTGAGGATTTTCGAAATGTTCAGCTATCAGATGACAACGGCCAGGGTCATCCGGCATGATTATAAATTCTCCTATTTGACCAGGTTCTATCTGAAGATGATGCATTTTTCTCATATCTTTTGCACCTCTTCCTCTTGAAGATCTACCAAAGCTCCGGCGGCGATGGTTATTGCTTTATCAATACTTTTTTGCAGATCGTCTTTTCTACCTTTTTTACCGGTGATTAAATTTCCTACAGCGACCAGTATGCTTCCAACCTGTAACTTTCTTAAAGAACCTATCACGAAAAGAGTAGAAGATTCATTCTCGATAGCTAAAGTTCCTGCTTCAGCCCAGACGGAAATTCTTTTCTTATAATCTCCGAAGGCAAAGGGGGATTCCATATAAAAGGCATCATGAGTTCTAATTATTCCTAATTTATAATCCGTGTCTTCTTTTTTAGCCTGGTTTCGCAGGGCAATAACCGTGCGGTAATCTGCTACTGCCGGGTATTCTACGGGGACATATTCTTTAGAAGCTCCGTCCCCCCGAACAGCACCGGTGACAATGATTATATCACCGATATTTATTTCAGAGGAAAGAGAGCCACAAGTTCCTACTCTGATAAAATATTTACAACCTATATTGGTTAGTTCCTCTATGGCTACAGCAGCTGACATGCATCCAATTCCGGTGGAGCAGACCGCCAGGGATTTATTTTCGTAGGTACCGTTATAAATATGAAATTCTCTATTTTTTACAATATTTTCTGAATCCAGCAAAAAATTTGTTCCGATGTAATCTGCTCTTTCGGTATCTCCGGGCAGTAACACTGCCTTATTTACTTCACCTTTCTTACATTTTATGTGATACTGCACTTGTTCCAATTTCCTCACTCCTTTAAACGATTAATGATTCAGGGGCGATTCTTTGAATTATTATATTTATACTTTAATATTTTTTCCTGCAATATGTTTAATGATAATCTATTTTAAAAATTCCGTCAATTTTCTTGGGAGTGGAAAAAAGATAAGTTTCAAAAAATCAAGAACAGACAGTAAAAACATATAAAAGATTAATTAAAGAAGAAGATATTCATTCCGTACTCTTCTGTGATGAAATTACCCATAAAGATATGGCAGAAATATCTAGGGCAGTAGGGAAAAATGTAGGGGGTTTTAATAGTCAGGGGAGATGGTCCAAGCAGTAAAGTGGTAAAAGAGGCAATGAAGAGAGAAGGTTGGTTTTCATAAAAAAGGAGAAAAATAAAAAAAACCTATCGAAAAATTATCTATCGATAGGTTTTTTATTATAATATATTGTTAACAGGTGGAAGCTGATCCGCTATAAGGATAGACTAAAAATCCTCTCTGTAGAAAAAAGTTAGAATAGTCAATTTTAAAACCTTTATATTGATCTATTAAGTTTTTATCTGCTACAAAGTCAATACTATCTTCTGAGTAGATTTCGTCATTTTCTTTTTGCTCATCCAGAGCAAGATTAAATTTTGGGCCTCCTCAGCCTATTCCGGCTAAAAATATTCTTATTTTATTACTTGTAGTATTTTTTTCTGTTAAAACTTTTTTTATTTCGTCTAAAGCTTTATTGGTAATCTTTATATTCATTTCTTTTCCTTTCTAAATAATTAAAATATTTATTGAATATTAACATGTGAATAGTATAATACTATATATGAGTAAATTTGTCAACATTAATTTTAAATTAATTTTAAATTATAGAAAGGTTTTTTATTATCACCAGTAAACTACTGGTGGAATTTAATGCCCTCAGCCGCCGCTCACAGGAGCAGGAACAGTTACGGTTACGGTATCACTTTTAGTTACATTGTCTTCTGTATAACTTACTGTAATAATTGCGGTAGTAGCTGAGCATGATGATGAAACCTTAATTACTCCATTAGTGACTGTAACAGTACTAGGTTTATTTGATACATAAAGACAAGCACTAAGTGCAATATTGGCAGAAGTACTATTATCATAGTGAGCGGTAACAGAAGTTATTGTCTTTGAGCTACCTGCCGTTATCGACATGCTGGTAGGGAGTACTACTATCGAAGTAAGCAAAGTTATATCAACTCCAATGGTAAACGATTGAGTTGCTGATCTACTCCCATCAGATACCTCTACCTCGACTTCATTTGCACCAATTTGGGCTTCTGTGGGAGTCCAGCTGATTACTCCAGTAGTAGAATTAATAGTCATGCCGGTAGGATGAACTAATAATGAAAATTCTAAAGTATCACCATCAGGGTCGACAGCTTCTACTTCGTAAGTATACTCAGCTCCCTCTTTTGCAGTGATTATGGCATTGGATTCAATAACCGGTGAATTGTTGAAAAGGAAACAACCTGTAAATAAAAATACAATTAAAAATGTACTTAAGGTAAGTAGTAATTTCTTATTTTTAATGATAATTACCTCCTTTCCATGGATGAATACATTATAGTTTTTTACAAATACTTTATTGTGAATTAGTTAAATATTATCACAATTAACCAAATAAATAAAGATATTTTTTGTTTAAATTATTCTAATAGCTTCTAGAAAGGAGCTCATTGCTCTATCTAATTACTACTATTACTATTATATTAGTAGTAATAGTAGTATAAAAAAATATTTTTGTCAACTGTAAAAGTTAAAAAGGGGACAGCCCGCCCCTTTTTAACTTATATTATTTTAATTTTTCTTCCTGAGGGAACTTTTAAAATTCTACCAATAATTTGGCTGGAAATAAATCCCTGTTGGATTAACAATTCTTTTGCTTTTTCTGACTGTTCAGGGCTTATAGATAAGAGCAATCCTCCTGAGGTTTGCGTATCATATAGTAGAATTTCCCTTTCTGAAGCAATATCAGATTTTTTTTCTACAGAACAGGAGTAAATTTCCTTATTTTTTAATGTTCCTCCCGGAATCATTCCTAAAGAAAT
>CAYTVM010000114.1:0-5865 GCA_964441685.1 uncultured Atribacterota bacterium
TAAATCTTTGGGTACTCGACACAGAGCAGCTTTAGGGTTAAGTGAGCAATCAGATGCTTTAATAATTATAGTATCAGAAGAAACAGGAAATATATCCATCGCATTGGATGGAAAGATGACGCGACCTATGGAGCCTCAGGGATTGAAGAAGATGCTGGCACACTTATATCAACCTAAAACAGTTTCTGAATTTAGTTTTTGGCCGACAGAGGATGAAAAAAAATGAAAGAATTTCAAAATTGGTTTTTAAAAAATATCGATATCAAATTATTATCTTTGTTTTTAGCGATTATTCTATGGTTGTATATAGCAGGTGGAGAGAATCCAATTGTAGAAAATTTTGTTGATATATCGCTTACTAAAAGTAATCTTAGCGAAGATTTAGTGATAAAAGAGTTTCCCTTAAATGTAAGTATGGGAATTAAAGGTCCCAAAAATATAATAAATAACCTTTCTTCTCATCAGATTATCGGAACAGTAAATTTTTCTGAAATTAACACAGAAGGTCTATATAAATTAAAGGTAGAAGTTGTTGCTCCTAAAGGAACGCAAATCACCAGAATTATTCCTCCGGAGATAAAAGTTGAAGTTGAAAAAGTCTTAACCAAAGAGATTGAAGTTGAATATAGTTTAATAGGGGTTCCTGAAAAAGGATATTCTTTAACTGACGAACCACAATTTAATCCATCTAAAGTTAAGATAATTGGTGCCCAGAGTGTGTTAGAAAAGATAAAGCAGGTAATCTGTGCTATTGATATTTCAGGAATAAAGGAAGATCTAAATATAAAACTAACAGTAAAAGCAGTTGATGTAAACGGAGTTGAAATTAAAGAATTAAAGATAGAACCGGATATAGTGGAAGTATCAATTTCTTTAACTCGTGGGTATCCTGAAGCACAATTAATAGTAAAACCAAAAATAATTGGGAAACCAGCTCCGGGTTATTATATTTCTGAAATATTATCTAATCCCAATGAAATAAAGATTTTTGGTGATTATTCTAAAATAAGTAAAATTGAATTTTTAGAGACTATTGCCATTGATGTGAGCGGAATTACAAAGACTCTTTCAGTAAAAGTTCCACCTGCCTTAGAAGAAGGATTAAATATAGCTGAAGGTGAGGTTGAACTAATAGAGGTAAGCATACAAGTTAAGGAAGCTGTAATTCAGAAAACTCTAAAAGACGTTTCAGTTATACCTCAGAATTTCTCTCCCTTTGTGCCTTATGAAATAAAACCAAAGGTAGTTGATATCACTGTTGAAGGGAAAAATATGTTAATCGATAAATTGGGAAAAGATATAAAAAGCTTTGTAGAATTTACGGACGACTTTATGGTAGAGCAGAAGGTAAAAGTTCAAGTAGAACTTCCCGAAGGAATTTCTTTAATTAAAGTTGAGCCAGAAGAGGTAACAGTGTTGATTAATAAGTAGTCGCTAGTCTTTAGTGAATAGTATTTAGTAAATAAAATACAGTAATTAAGTAATATGTAATTAGTGATAAATTGCAAGTTACGAGTTTCAAGTTGCAAATTTTTAGAAAGCTCAATGTGTGTAGGGATTGTACTATTATAATCCCTTTTAGCGAACTGTAAACTATAAACCGATAACTGAACACTATTAATTTGCATTTAATGCTAAAGACTATTCACTTATAACTAATAACGGGGTAATTTATGAAAAAATTATTTGGTACTGATGGGATAAGAGGTATTGCCAATAAGGACCCTATAACTGCTGAGGTGGCCTTTCATATAGGAAGAACTGGGGCATATTTATTTAAAAATGAAGCAAATTCTGGGATATTAATTGGTAAAGATACTAGAATTTCGGGTGATATGTTAGAAGCTGCTTTAATAGCAGGAATATGTTCAGCAGGTGTGGATGTCCTAAGAGTAGGAATAGTACCCACTCCCGTAGTGGCATATCTAACCAGAGTTTACCATGCTAATTGCGGTATAGTAATTTCTGCTTCACATAATCCCTATGATCATAATGGTATTAAATATATTAGAGGCGATGGTTTTAAGTTTTCTGATTTAGAAGAAGAAGAGATAGAGAGAATATATTTTGAAAATCATTCAAAGGATGAATGGCCAACCAAGAAAAATATTGGCAGGGTAAAAGAATTAAATGGAGCAATGGAAAAATATGTTGATTACATTAAAAATACGCTTCCTCCAAAATTTACACTAAAGAGATATAAAATTGTTTTAGATTGTGCTAATGGTGCTTCTTTTATGATTGCCCCACGTGTTTTTACAGAATTAGGAGCCGAGATGATTATCATAAATAATATGCCTGATGGTACTAATATAAATTCTAGTTGTGGTTCAGTACATCCTGCTTGTTTGAGAAAAGAAGTCTTAAGACAAAAAGCAGATTTAGGTTTTTCCTATGATGGGGATGGAGATAGGGTTATTGCTGTCGATGAAAAGGGAAACATTGTAGATGGAGATCAAATAATGGCAATTTGCGCTTTAAGTCTTATTAGGAAAATTCAGTTGCCTAATAAAACAGTAGTCACTACCTTGATGAGCAATATTGGTTTTGATAGAGCTATAGAAAAAGCAGGGGGAAAAGTGATAAGAACGAATATCGGTGACCGTTATGTATTGGAAATGATGAAGGAAGTTAAAACAATATTAGGAGGGGAACAGTCAGGCCATATTATTTTTTTACAATACAGTACCACTGGGGATGGATTGTTGACTTCCCTACAACTAATGAAGGTTCTTTGGGAAGAAGAAAAATCTCTATCTAATTTGGCTTCAGTAATGGAGAAATATCCTCAGATTATTTTTAATTGTGAGGTTAACGATAAAGAGCAATTCTTTAAAAATGATTGTATAAAAAAATATATTAAAGGAATAGAAGAAGAACTTGACGGAGAAGGAAGAATTTTTGTTCGAGCTTCTGGTACTGAACCATTAATTAGGATATTATTAGAGGGAGAAGATGTAAATAAATTAGAGAAAATATCACAGGGCTTAAGAAGGGTGATTGAAAGGGAAGATGTTTAAATAATAAATAGTCGTTAGTGAGCAGTATATAGTAATAAAACGAAAAACTATATTAGTATTTCTTATCTCATGCACAAGATAGAAGCTAAAAGACAGGATTCAATATTCAACACCATTTTAGCTCTAAGCTGTAGTTTAATTAAGACAAATTTTTACTAATCCAAAGCTATATGCTATACTATATGCTAACGGCTTACGCGTACATTAAGAGTAGATTAGGTGACTGGAAGACAGGTAGACTTTGTTATTAAGGGAGGTGATAAGAAAAATATAAATTAAAAAAATAAATATAAGCGCCAGAGCTTACTCAGTATAAATGATTAAGTGTTTTGATAGGGTAAGTTGACGAGGAAGGAGTTTATCGAAAATTCGGCGGATGCTCCTGGGTTGGCCAGATCTTTAGAAAACCTACAAAACTTGCAAGTAATTGCAGGCACAAAAAGGTTTATGTGGCAAAATAAATCCATTCTTAACTATTTTTACAAAGGTTTTTCTATTCTAGTACAGACTCTTTTTTAAAAGATAACGCAAAGCTAAAAATGCAAAGTATAAAACTATATTCGTATCTCGTATCTCGTGAAGAGAATAGTCAGAAGGCAGAATTCAGGAGTCAGAATGAAAAAAAGAAAACCCACCTGTAATAAACAATGCACAATACGAGGGGAAAAGTTTTAAATTTTCAATTATAATTTTTAGTTTTTCGCTTAAAACCTTAAGTTTTAGCTATATTATCATACAATTGCTTAAAAAAGTACTTAGATATTAATATATTCATTGTAGAAGTGGAAATTATGAAGAACCCTATTATCTTTCTAATTGGATTGGTAATAGGGTATTTTTTTTAAAAGAAAATATTTAATGTAAGAAAGGATTAAAAAAATGTGTGGAATAATTGGATATATTGGTTCAAAAGAAGTAGCACCTATTTTGTTAGATGGATTAAAAAAACTAGAGTATCGAGGATATGATTCTGCCGGTATTGCTGTATTAAAAGATAATAAAATTAAAATAGTAAAATGTAAAGGGAGAGTAGCACAATTAGAAAATTTAATAAAAAAATATGTCCCGAAAGGTAATATGGGATTAGGACATACCAGGTGGGCTACCCACGGGAAACCAAACAATATAAATGCACATCCTCACAGTGGATGTAATTCAGAGATAGTGGTGGTGCATAATGGTATTATAGAGAACTATATGTCTTTAAGAGAAAGATTAATTTCAGAAGGGCACAACTTTATATCTGAAACAGATACCGAGGTTCTTCCCCATTTAATAGAAAGTAACTATCAGAATGATTTTACTTTGGCAGTAAAGGAATCTCTAAAAGAGATAGAAGGTTCTTACGCTATCGGAGTTATTTCTACTCGTGATCCGGGGAAAATTGTCGCTTCACGTTGCGGGAGCCCCTTGATTATCGGAATAGGAGAGGGAGAAATGTTTTTAGCTTCTGATATCCCCACTTTACTTAGCTATACTAATAAGGTAATCTTTTTGGAAGAAAGAGAAATTGCTACTATAACTAAAGATGGAGTAGAGATAATTAATTTTGAAGGAAAAATTTTACATAAAAAAGAAATCAATATTGATTGGGATGAAGAGATGACAGAAAAGAGTGGATATAAACATTTTATGCTAAAAGAAATTTTTCAAGAAACTATGGTTATTCGTAATAATTTAGAAGGTAGAATTAATCTGTCTACAAAAACACTACAACTTGAAGACCTGCCTCTTCCTTTAGATAGAATTAAGGAAATAGAAAGAATATCTATTTTGGCTTGCGGGTCTTCTTATTATACAGCTTTAGCGGGTAAATATATTTTTGAGGAGTTAACCGCTATTCCGGTAGAGGTGGATTATGGTTCTGAATTTAGATACAGAAAAATATTACTGGGTAAAAAAGATTTAGCTATTCTGATTTCTCAATCAGGAGAAACAGCGGATACCCTAGCAGCTTTAAGAGCTTGCCGGAAAGCAGGTTCTTACATATTGGCTCTTACCAATGTAAGGGGAAGTACTATTAGTCGGGAAGCAGATAGTGTAATGTATATTAAGGCGGGTCCGGAAATAGGTGTGGCCACCACAAAAGCCTTTATTAGTCAATTAATGTGCCTTTACATACTATCTCTCTATTTTGCTCAAATTAGGAAAGCTCTTGATTTATCAGAGATTAATAAAATAATTTCCGAGTTAATAAAGATTCCTCAAATGGTCGAGATTATTTTACTTAAAAGCCCAGAGGTTGCTAAATTAAGTGAGGAATTTTATAAATTTCATAACTTTCTTTATCTTGGGCGGGGGATCAACTACCCCATTGCTTTAGAAGGAGCTTTAAAGCTTAAAGAAATTTCCTATATTCATGCTGAAGGTTACCCCGCAGGAGAGATGAAACACGGACCCATTGCTCTTTTGGATAAAAAATTTCCAACTGTAGTCATTGTACCTCGTGATAAAGTTTATACTAAAGTGATTAATAATATAAAGGAAGTTAAAGCTCGAGATACTCTGGTATTAGCCATTGCTACAGAAGGTGATAAAGAAATTATTGATATAGTAGATAAAGTATTTTATATCCCTAAAACTTTGGATATATTATATCCTATTCTATCGGTTATACCTTTACAATTATTTGCATATTACATTGCTGACAGTTTGGGTTGCGATATAGATAAACCGAGAAATTTAGCTAAAAGTGTTACTGTTGAATAAAGGAATATTTAATAAAAATATTTTGTGAAAGGATATTGTGAGAGTATAATAAATAAAAAATAAAATTAAAAATAATTTTCAAGAAGGAGAATTGATCATGAAAAAAGTAAGCAAAGAAGAGATCTTAAAAAAGGTG
>CAYTVM010000115.1:0-5857 GCA_964441685.1 uncultured Atribacterota bacterium
CGCAACAAGTGAAAGCGGCTGGAGCAAAGATATTAAGGGGAGGAGCCTTTAAACCTCGGACTTCTCCTTACAGTTTTCAGGGATTAGCGGAAGAAGGTTTAAAATTATTGGCTCAAGCCGGGGAAGAGACAGGTTTACTAGTGGTAACTGAAGTGATGTCGGTTAACCAAATAGAGCTGGTAGGTAAATATACTGATATATTTCAAGTAGGCGCTCGTAATATGCAGAATTTTGTATTATTAAAGGAATTGGGTAAAATTAGAAAACCAATATTATTAAAAAGAGGAATGTCAGCTACCCTAGAGGAACTATTATTATCCGCAGAATATATTTTATCTCAAGGAAATGTTGAAGTAATATTATGTGAAAGAGGAATTCGTACTTTTGAAAACTATACCCGTAATACCTTGGATTTAAGCGCAGTTCCTGCATTAAAGCACTTGAGTCACTTGCCGGTAATTGTAGATCCCAGTCATGCTACCGGTAGATGGAGATTGGTAACTCCAATGGCCAAAGCCGCCGTAGCTGTTGGAGCAGATGGCTTACTTATCGAAGTTCACCCTGACCCGAAAAGTTCACTTAGCGATGGAACTCAAACTTTAAAAATAGACACCTTTGCCCAATTGATGAAAGAATTAAGCCCCATAATTCAGGCAGTAGGTCGAGAATTGGGTACATCTGCTGAAGATAATTTTGAGAGGATGAAAAATTAAGTGGAACTTGTTTTAGAAAAAACTAATAAATTAAAAGGAAGTATATTCGTCCCGGGAGATAAATCCATCTCCCACCGCTCTCTGATTTTAGGGTCTATTGCCCAAGGAGAGATGCGGATATATAATTTTTTAAATTCTTTAGATTGTCTTAGTAGTTTAGAGTGTATGCGAGCTTTAGGAGTAGAAATAAAGAGAGGTAACAACGATTCCCTTAAGATAAAAGGCAAGGGATTATATGGGTTAGAAGAACCAAGAGATGTGCTTGATGTGGAAAATTCAGGGACGACCATGCGTCTCTTGGCCGGCCTGCTTAGTGGACAGAATTTTTATTCTGTTTTAAATGGCGATAATTCAATCAGAAAAAGACCAATGAAAAGAGTAGTAGAACCCTTGAGATTAATGGGAGCAAATATATGGGGGAGAGAAGATGGCCATTTCACTCCTTTAAGTATAAAAGGAAGTCAACTTAATCCTTTCCAATATACCCTACCTGTAGCCAGTGCTCAGGTGAAATCTGCCCTCCTACTGGCTGGTCTTTATGCTAAAGGTGAGACAGTAATTAAAGAACCTTTATCTACCAGGGACCATACCGAGAGAATGTTAGAGATTATGCAGGCAGATATAAAAATATCTTCTCCCGAAATTACAATAAAAGGGGGAATAGAATTGAAGAGTACTGATATTTTTATCCCTGGAGATATTTCTTCTGCTGCCTATTTCATAACAGCTGCCAGTATATTAAAGGATTCGCAGATTATCATTAAACAAGTAGGAGTTAATCCTACCAGGATCGGGATAATCGAAATACTAAACAAAATGGGGGCAAAAATCGATATTTTAAATTATCAGATAAAATCGAATGAACCTCAAGCGGATTTAAAGATAGAATATTCAGAATTAAAAAGAGTAGAAATTAACCAAGAAGATGTACCTTCCTTAATAGATGAATTACCCCTTATTGCTGTTGCTGCAACTCAGGCTCAGGGCAAAACAGTGGTAAGTGGAGCAAAAGAATTAAGAGTAAAAGAGACCGATAGGATAAAGGCAATAGTCAGTGAATTAAAAAAGATGAGTGCAGATATTGAGGAAAAGGAAGATGGTTTTGTGGTAAGAGGACCTTCTAAATTAAAAGGGGCAGTTTGTGAAAGTTACAATGATCATCGGATTGCTATGTCCTTAGCAATCGCTGCCCTATTAGCTGAAGGAAAAACTGTGATTAAAAATTCAGAATGTATAGATATATCTTTTCCCGGATTCGAAAAGACTTTACAAAAATTGATTTAAAGGAATGACGAAATGAAAAAAGAAATAAACGGAAAGACCAAAATAATCGGGGTAATCGGAAAAAATATAGAAAATAGTCTTTCTC
Source organism: uncultured Atribacterota bacterium (assembly GCA_964441685.1). GTDB lineage: Bacteria > Atribacterota > Phoenicimicrobiia > Phoenicimicrobiales > Phoenicimicrobiaceae > Sediminicultor. The sequence continues at coordinate 2,083 of CAYTVM010000115.1, forward strand.
CACTTATCCATAATTTTATCATACTTAAATGTTCTCTAAACTTTTGCTATTTACCCTTTCAAATAGCAGAGGCCGATTTAAGTAAAGCTATCCAAGGGATAAAAGCTCTGAATATAAAAGGCGTAAATATTACTTTCCCATACAAAGAAAAAGCAATTAATTTTTTAGATGATCTGGATGAATCTGCTCGGAGAATTGGAGCAGTAAATACTATTGTCAATAATAAAGGAATTCTCATCGGTTATAATACCGATATAATTGGTTTCAAGAGAAGCCTACAGGAAGATGATAAATTTATTATAAAAAAGAAAAAAGCAGTTATTTTTGGAGCAGGAGGGGCTGCTCGTGGGGTAATTTATGCTCTTTTAGAGGATGGAATAGAAGAGATATGTATCTTCAATCGGACTTTAGAAAAAGCTAAAAAGATTAAACAGGATTTTTCTTCCTTCTTTCCCGAAAGCACTATTTATGTACTTCCTTTAGAGGAAGAGAATTTAAAAGATAAAATAGGAAGTGCTCATCTTTTAGTGAATACCACTTCTTTAGGTATATCTCCGCAAATCGATAGAACGCCTTTAACAGATGAAACATTATTTCATCCTGATCTCTTAGTCTATGACCTTATCTATCACCCCACGAAGACTCTTTTTCTAAGACAAGCGAAGAGGGCAGGGGCAAAGATAATTAATGGCTTATCGATGTTAGTATACCAAGGCATAGAAAGTTTTTATCTCTGGACTGGCTTTAAACCAGAAGGGAAAGAAGTATTAGAAATGATCAAAAGAATTAATTATATTGCTTGAAAGTCACTGAGAAGGGAGAAAATACGAAATGCTAAGATTTCTTGATGCAGGAGAATCTCACGGAAAATGTTTGTTAGGAATAATAGAAGGTTTGCCAGCAGGTTTTTCCTTAAACGAAGAAAAGGTCAATCTTAATCTAGTGAGACGCCAAGGAGGTTATGGCAGAGGAGAGAGGATGAAGATTGAACAGGATCGAGTTGAAATATTATCTGGATTAGTAGGAGGAAAGACGATTGGAAGTCCTCTTGGTTTAATGATAAAAAATAAAGATTGGGAGAATTGGCAAGATAAAAAATATACCTCTTTAACTATTCCTCGACCAGGACATGTGGATTTTGCTGGAGTAATAAAATATGGATTTGAAGATGAGCGGAAAGTCTTAGAGAGAGCCAGTGCCCGACAGACTGCCATGAGGGTGGCTATAGGATCGGTCGCAAGCTCTCTTTTAGAAGAATTCAATGTAGAAATTTATAGTAATGTATCAAGGATTGGACAGATTAAAGCAAAGAGAATTACTTCTTTTAATCCAGAAGTTAAAGAGGAAATTAATAAATCCCCGGTGTATTGTATAGATGGAATTGCATCCAACAGAATGTGCAGGGAAATTGATCGAGCTCGGGAGGAAGGAGATACTTTAGGAGGAGTATTTGAGATAGTAGCTATTGGTGTTCCTATTGGTTTGGGAAGTTATGTTGAGTGGAATAGGCGTCTGGATGCTCGCTTGGCTTCAGCTTTTATGGGTATTCCAGGGGTAAAAGCAGTAGAGATAGGCGAAGGAATAGAAATCTCAAAGAAAGAGGGTTCTGCTGTCCATGACGAAATCTTTGTTCACCAAAAATTAGAAAAAAATTCTTCAAGGTATTATCGGAAAACCAATCGAGCTGGTGGGATAGAGGGCGGAGTGACCAATGGAGAGGAAGTGATGATTAGAGCTTATCTTAAACCCATACCATCTTTGACTAATTCCCTTCGTTCTGTTGATTTCACCACCAAAAAGGAAACCAAAGCAATCTATCAAAGGTCTGATATATGTGTTGTCCCGGCAGCCAGTGTGGTGGGAGAGGCAGTAGCAGCCTGGGAGATAGCGGTAGCTTTTTTGGAAAAATTTGGAGGGGATTCTTTGCTGGAGATTAAAGAAAATTACAAGAATTATAAGAAAAGGCTTCAAAAGATATGAAGCAAAATATTATTATTACCGGATTTATGGGTTCTGGAAAAAGCGTGGTAGCTGAAGAATTAGCCCGAAAACTGGGAATGAAATTTATTGATATGGATCAAATTATTGAAGAATGCCTGGGAATGAGCATATCAGATATTTTTGACAGATACGGGGAAAACTATTTTCGAAAACAAGAAAATAAATTAGTGAAAGAACTATCTCAAAAAGAAAATATGGTAATTGCTACCGGTGGGGGAGCCTTGCTTTCTTCTGATAATGCCCGGATATTAGGTCAAATGGGCGAGATAATATGTCTTTACGCTGATCCCCGGACTATTCATGATCGTCTAAAAAGAAAGAATGATCGACCCCTCCTGAAAGGAGAAAATATCTTAAATAAGATTAATCTTCTCTTAGGAGAGAGAAAGAAAATGTACGATAAAATAAAATGTAAAGTTGATACAACTAATTTTACAGTCCAGGAAGTCGTGGATAGGATAATAAATCTTTTAGAGCAAGAGAGGTGATAAAGCGAAATTGAAAGAGCTAACGGTAAAAATTACAGAAGGTAAAGAATACAAGGTTTATATTAAAAAGGGAATTCTTGTTAATTTAGGTGAACGTTTATCTAAAAAGATAGAGAATAAAAGAATGATCATAATTACCAATTCCTTAGTAAACTCTTTGTATGGAGGCAAACTATTATCTTACTTGAAAAAAGGGGGACTTGACCCCGATTTAATAGATTTAATAGAAATACCCGATGGCGAGAAATATAAATCTCTGTCTACCGCAAAATATCTCTATGATGAATTATTAAAAAGGAAAACAGACCGAACCACTACCCTTATTGCCTTGGGAGGAGGGGTTATAGGAGATTTAACCGGATTTGTTGCCGCTACCTATATGAGAGGTTTGCCTTTGGTACATATTCCCACTACTCTTTTAGCCCAGGTAGACAGCAGTATCGGAGGGAAAGTGGCGGTTGATCATCCTTTGGCTAAAAATATCATCGGGAGTTTTTATCAGCCAAAGGCAGTTTACACCGACCCCGAAGTTTTACAGACCTTATCAGATAAGGATATAAAAAATGGGATTACAGAGGCTATAAAGATAGCAATTATTATATCTCCAGCTTTCTTTAAATGGCTGGGGAATAGTATTAATCAATTATTAAAGAAAGATATTGGCCTCCTATATGAACTTGTAAATAGTGCCGTTTCCTTAAAAGTAGATATAGTTTTAAAAGACCCCTGGGAAAGTGGATTACGCAAAGTACTAAACTTTGGGCATAGCATTGGCCATGCTCTGGAAGTAAGGGCGGGATATCAAGATTTAAGTCATGGAGAAGCGGTAGCCTTAGGTATGTTAATCGAGACTAAGATAGCACAAAATAGAGCGATGTGTTCGGAAGAGTTTGAAGAAAAAATTAAGGAAATATTGTCATTCCTCACCTCTTCTCCGTCATCCTCACGAAAGCGGGAATCCATATTTAAAGACATTAAAAATATAGACTACAACCAGTTCTGGGAAACCTTAAGTTTAGATAAAAAAAACGATCAGGGCAGAATGACATTTATTTTACCGGAAACTCTGGGGAAAGTGAGTTTAATTGATAATATTACTAAAGAAGAAGTAATAAAAGCTTTAGAAGAATTAAAAAAGGAGTGGAAACTATGTTAAAAATAGGAATAATTAATGGACCAAATTTGAATATGCTTGGGAAAAGGGATCAGAAAATTTACGGAGATTTAACCTTGGAAGAAATGAATCATAAAATTGAATCTTTTGCCAAAGAGGAAAATATTGAACT
>CAYTVM010000116.1:0-5841 GCA_964441685.1 uncultured Atribacterota bacterium
TTAAAATCAAGGCCATACCATTCTCCGGTACTTCCCAAAGGGAATAAGCCATGGACCCCTCCCTTTATCAGGTGATTCACTACCCTGCCAATTGCTTTTTTATCTACATTTTCATCCTTGTCTAAGGGGGTTATCATTGGAGGTATAATACCTTTAGGATGTATTGTCATGTCTTAGCTCCTTTCAAATATTTATTGAATTTTTCTTTATATTGCAAATACAATATATCTTTTGCAAAATTTATCCTTGTTCATTTTTTAAATTTTTAATGCCAAGTTTTCATTTTTATCAAATTTTAATTCTTCCCAAGATAACTCGTAAGAGATACCCTTTTTATCTTTTATCTCTTCCAAAATTGCCTCTGATATGTACATTTCATCAAGCTTTAATGTATTTTTTATGATGACTATCCTGGGAGGAACATTCGGTAGATTCCATATGGTTTTCAGTCCCACCTCAATCGCCTTTTTATCTGAATCAAAAACCATCGGGATTCTTGCTCTATCGAGGAAAGTTGTAGTAATAGTATTCATATTCGTTGCTTTTAAATCTATTTTTTCATATAGTCTCCTCGTGATCATATCAGCCATCCCTATCCCCAAAGCGTTTCCGTGAGTTTCTGGGGTTAAATCTAAAACCAATATCTTTTTAATGATAGGAGGTTCGTATTCCCCTGCCTTAAAATCTTTTACACCACCAATTACATTCGTATCCATCCCTGTGCCACTTATATTTTTACCCATTTCTTGGATAATAAGAATATCTATGTTTTTTACCGGAAGTTTAGGTAATATTTGTTTGCATTCCCTTAGCAATTCTTGATCTATTCGGACAAACTCTTCTGGTTTAGCTGCCACAATTTTCAGGGTTTGATCATAAGCATTTTCCAAAATGCCAAAACCTGCCAAAATAGGTGCTTTTTTAAGGATCACTTTTGCAAATTCAACCATGTAATCCCGAAGTCCTTTAACTCCAAGAGAATGGATCAATCTTGCTCCTTGATGATTGCCTAATCCAACTGATAACATTTTGTGTAAACCGCTTTCAATTTCTGCCTTAAAGGCAGTATGCACTTTGATGCGGTTTACGACAATGACTCCATCGGCATGATAGGCAATTTTATCGAAATAAACCGGCAAGCCATAAGCAAGCTGATCCAATTGCACGGTCTCCATAGAAGCTTTTATTGGTACGCCCATACTTTCTTCTGTAATTCCATAATTAGCCAATATTTCTTTCTGCCCTTCGGCAGTAGCTCCACCATGAGACCCCATCGCAGTTACAATAAAAGGGGAGGCATTTCTCTTCTTAACTTCTTCTATAATGGCTTTCAATATTACTTGAATATTATCGATTCCCCTGCTACCAGCAGTAATGGCAATTTTCATCCCTGGTTTTATTTCTTGACCTAATTGAATTCGGGAAAATTCCTTGGAAATAACTTCAGGAATATTATTAAGTCTCTGAGAATCAAATTTTTGGTAAATTTTTTTAAATTTTATATGATGCATTTTATTCATCCCTTAAAATTAACTTTCTTAATAAATAAAATCTATCATGCTCATATTTTTATATTATAAATGACTTAGTTTCCCAATATTTATGCCTATTTGCAATGCTTTTAAATTTAGATCCAATGTTTTCGTAGGAACTAAATCAGCAACCGCTTTTTCCAAGGCATCAAGACTAACGATTTTAGTTTTCTCCTGAAGAAACCCTAACATAACCATATTGGCAACTGCTTTTTTCTTTAATTCTTCAATGGCAATTTTATTAAACGATCCATGGCAATGAATTATTCCTTCTTTTAATAATGGAACATTCACTAAATTTGAATCAGTAACAACCATTCCATCAGGCTTAAGGTCATTAATATTATCATCATAGGCTTTCTGAGATAAGGCGACCAGGATATCCGGATTATTAATGATCGGATAAATAATCCTTTCTTCGGCGATTATTACTTCAGTGCATACATCTCCACCCCGCATATCTGAACCATATGTTTCTGTCTGAACAGCATTAATTTTATCGTATACCGAAGCAGCTCTTCCCAATATCACACTCGACAATACAACGCCCTGTCCACCAAAGCCCACCAATCTTATTTCGACTTTCTTCATTTTTTGGTAGCCTCCCTGCGCAGTCTTTTTATTTCGTCAGTTAATTCCGGAATATTTTCTTTTTCTACTAGTTCTCCTACGATTATTTTGTCTTTTAATTCATCCGCACTCATATTCTTAGCTTTTTTAATATTCATTGCACACTCCTTATAATGCATGAGCATGCTTACCGAGTCATTTCTCATGCCAATGACTTTACCATATTGAACAGGGCACTGCGAAATAACCTCAATAAATGAAAATCCCTTGTGTTCGATTGCTTTTTTTATACTATTTTTAAGAGAACGAGCATGATAAGTAGTCCATCGTGCTACAAAAGTTGCTCCGGCAGCTATTGCTAAATTGCTTAAGTCAAAAGGTCTTTCAATATTTCCAAAGGGAGTTGTCGTAGTTTTTGAAAGATAAGGAGTTGATGGCGCTACTTGACCGCCAGTCATCCCAAAGATTTGATTATTAACACATATCACCGTTAGATCAATATTTCTTCTTGCGGCATGGATAAAATGATTCCCTCCAATAGCACCAGTATCTCCATCACCAGCACAAACAATTACTTTCATTTGAGGTGCAGCCAATTTTAGTCCGGTAGCATAAGCAATAGAACGACCATGAGTGACATGCAGCACATCTGTATTAAATGAAGGGCTAGGAATCCAACCCGAACAACCTATACCGGAAACAAAGGCAATTTGACCAAAACTTATGGCTATTTCATCTATTGCCCGTAAAATACTTTGAGAGATAATACCATTTCCACAACCAGAACAGGTGGTGTAATTTATTTCTCCCCTAAAATATTTTTTTAAAGGATGTTCAATTGTATTTTTCACGAAATAACCTCCTTAATTTTATTCAATATTTCTTCTTGCTTATAAAGAGCGCCTAAGATTTTCGGAGGTAAAAATACTACTTTAGCATTGCCATTTGCCGCAGCTTTAACGAATGGATATATTTGTCCTAAATTATTTTCACATACAATAATGGTTTTAACCTTTTTAGATAATTCTTCAACCTGTTCTTGAGGAAAAGGCCATATAGTAATCGGTCTGAAACTGCCAACTTTCAATCCCTGGCTTCTTGCTGTATTTACGGTTTCCAATACTGCTCTGTATACTAATCCATAAGAAAATATCGCTACCTCTGCATCCTCAAGATACTTTTCTTCTACAGCTATAATATCTTCTTTGTGTTTCAATATTTTATTACTAAGTTTTCTTATGGCGGTATCCATAATTTTCGGATCAGATACATTCCTAAAACCATCCTCTTTATGGGTAGAACCAGTAATATTTGCTTTAAGGCCTTTCCCAAAAATTGGCATAGGTGCTACGTCTTCATCTAGAAAAATCTTTTGATGGATTCCTTGATAGGTTTCCAATTTTTTTCTTTCGTCTAAAACTATCTCATCCTTAAAAGGAAAATCAACTCTTTCTCTCATATGACCTACTAAAGCATCAGCCAATATAAAGACGGGAATACGGTATTTTTCCGCTTTATTAAAAGCTGTAATAGTAAAATCAAACATTTCCTGTGGAGAAGAAGGAACTAGGGCAATAATCTGGTACTCCCCATGCGAACCAAACTTTGGTTGCAGCATGTCTCCTTGAAATGCTACAGTTGGGCTTCCAGTAGACGGGCCTCCTCGTTGTACATTTACGATAACACAAGGAGTTTCCGTAACCACTGCTAAACCGATATTTTCTAACATTAAACTAATGCCTGGTCCAGAGGTAGCAGTCATCGACTTTACTCCACCCCAAGAAGCGCCAATAATATTAGCAATGGCCGCAATTTCATCTTCAGTCTGGATGAAAGTCCCCTCTTCTTCAAACATTCTTCTGGACATATGATGAGCAATTTCTGAAGCAGGAGTGATGGGATAACCCGCAAAAAATTTACATCCCGCGGCAATAGCTCCTTCTGCACAAGCTATATTTCCCTGGATAAAATCAGTTTTTCTAATACCAATTTTTTTATTTTGCATCTTTAATCACCACCATGGCAAAATCTGGACAATAGATCATGCAATTTTCACATCTTGTACATTTTGATTCATCAGTTACTTCGGGAAAATGTACTCCCCGTTTGTTTAGATCATCAGAAAATTCTAATATTTTAACCGGACACATGGCAATGCATATTCCACATCCTTTGCATGCATCTTTATTTATTTGAACCATTCGTTTATTTTATACCTCCGCATCATAGTATGTTTTATTATTAAATTCTTTCAATTTAAGAAATTAATTCCTTAACTAATAAAGGAATTTCGTAAAGCCTATCGGCTATCTTTACATCGGCAGCAAGCAAGGATTCAATCTTACTTTTAGCACTTCCTTTACCTCCTTCGATAATTGCCCCTGCGTGACCCATTCTCTTCCCTGGAGGTACAGAAGTTCCGGCAATATAAGCTACGACCGGTTTAGATATTTCTTCCCTAATAAATTCAGCAGCATCTTCTTCTTGAGTTCCCCCTACTTCCCCTACTATAACTACCACTTTCGTATCCTCATCTTGGTGAAATAATTTTAAAATATCTACTAAATTAGTCCCGGCAACCCTATCAGCACCCATACCAACCACCGAACTCTGTCCTATCCCTATGGCACATAAATTTGCTGCCACTTCGTATGCCAATGTGCCGCTTCTTGAGACAATGCCAACAGGACCCGGACAAAACATATTCGTAGGTAAAATACCTATCTTACATTCACCGGGAGTAATAATACCTGGGGTAGTAGGACCAATTAAAATAGCATTTTTCTGCAAAGCATATGCTTTCATCTCCATGACATCATGTACAGGTGTATGTTCGGTTATTAGAACCACTGTTTTAATCCCTGCATCAATTGCCTCAAGAACTGAATCTTTGGCTACTCTTGCAGGAACAAATAAAAGTGATACATCGATTGAAAAATTATTAACTGTTTCCTCGACTGTATCAAATACAGGAACATCTTCAACTTTTAATCCACCTTTTCCTGGAGTTACCCCTGCCACTATGTTTGTTCCTTCTTTTAACATATATCTTGTTTGAGTTGTACCGATATTTCCGGTGATACCTTGAACCAATACCTTTGTATTCTTATCGATTAAAATGCTCATTTTGCTTTAACCCCCAATAATTTAGCGAGAAATTCTACTGCTTTCTGAGTTTCGGATTCTTTAATAATATGAACGCCTACTTCTTCTAATGTTTCCCAAGTTTCTTCCTGGTGATTTCCCAAGGCTTTAGCAACTATGGGAATAGTTACTTTTTTTTCTCTAATAACCCTGGCGATTCCTTTTGCTCCTTCATGAATAGGATTTATTCCTCCATATAGATTTATAAATATTGCATCCAATTTAGGTTGCTCTAATACAAGCTCCATACAATCAACCATTAAGTCAGAAGTTATACCACCGCCAGTTTCCAAAAAATTAGCGGGAGATAACGCGGGATAATCACTAATCATATCCATAGTAGCCATAGCTAACCCAGCGCCACTGCAGACTAATCCAATGTTTCCATTTAACTTAACAAAAGTAGCTCCTTTTTTCATTAATCTCTTGTCTCTTCCGCTCATGGCATCTAATCTTTTTTTATTTAATTCGGGATGCCGGAAGAGAGCTGAGTCATCTATTTCTAAAACTGCATCTACACAAAGTACTTTTCCCTCTTCGTCAAGCACTAAAGGGTTTATTTCTGCTATCAGGCCATCGTATTCCCTAAATACTT
>CAYTVM010000117.1:0-5773 GCA_964441685.1 uncultured Atribacterota bacterium
ATAACAGATTGTTAAAAAGGATCTCTTGTGTTTTAATAATGTTATCGTTAAGAGCTTAGAATCATTTCCTTGCTTCTTTTCTCCCAAAGAAACGTTATTGGACTTAAGAGAAATAATAATAAAAAGGAGGAAAAGAACATGGAAGGTAGTAAATTATATGTAGGAAATCTTAAGTATTCTGTAACCAATGATCAGTTAAGTGATATATTTTCAAATCATGGTGAAGTTAAAAGTGTCAACATCATCGAAGGCAAAGGCTTTGGATTTGTAGAAATGTCTTCTTCAGTAGAAGCTGGAAAAGCCAAAGACGCTTTAAATGATACCGATTTTGAAGGTCGTCCTTTAAAGATTGATGAAGCCCGCCCACCTAGACCAAGAAGCGAATATCAAAGTAGTAGTAGATACTAAAATAATAAATTAGTAAATAAATAATAAATTTAAGATAATTCTGTTGTATCAATAAAGGCCAGTCATTTTATAGAGCAGCTCAATTAAACCATCATCAGATGTATTCCGCGGATTATTATTTGAACTTCCCTCCTTACACCTTTAATTAATTGTAGAAATTCTTCTTTCTTTATATTCCATTCACGAAAGGTTTTTCAAAGATGTTAGGTGGGGTACCTTATGTTCTTGATTATCATGATCTTTTACAAAGACCTGATCCTGAAGCTCTTCGTTTAAAACAATAAATATGAGGCCTTAAAAATGAATAATAAGCTTATCGCAATTTTAAAAACAACCATGAAGGTTATTATTGCTATCATTGTCCTGTTGTTATTACTCTTTGGTTCAGCTGGTACAATTGATTGGATAGAAGCCTGGATTTTAATCATATTATATTTTATCTACGTTATAGGGTTTTTTATCTGGCTTAAAAAAAGTAACCCGGAACTCTTAAAAGAAAGAACATCAAGGCAAAGCGAGGGTAAATGGTGGGACAAAATCATTCTTACCATATATACTATATTATTGATGTTTATGTTAGTTATTTGCGGAATCGATGCGATGCGCTTTCATTGGTCAAATCTTCCTTTAATATTGAAAATAATTGGATTTACCGGATATATCCCTTCTGCAACAATTATATTCCTTACTGTTAAAGAGAATGCCTATTTATCGGAAGTTGTAAGGATTCAAAAAGACCGTTCACAACAGGTTGTGAAAACAGGTCCCTATAAATATGTACGGCATCCTATGTATAGCGCTATTATTTTAATGATTTTATGTACCCCTTTTGCCCTTGGTTCTTTTATCGCATTAATTTTTTCAGGATTAATTATTATTCTTTTTATTATTCGAACATATTTAGAAGATAAAACGCTTCAGAACGAACTTCCCGGATATAAAGAATATATCAAAGAAGTTCGTTATAGGTTAGTTCCGGGGTTATGGTAAAAAATATGATTGGAATGGAAATGAAAGTTATCACCATTCCGATGTAAAGATTTCAGATAAGTTATGGAAAAATTAATTAATCTGCATTCATAATATTGTTATATCTGTTCCGCTCCGTACTCGATGCAAACCGAAGCCGGTATTCAAACTTAGCAATATTAGCCGGTGAATACAATAGCGGAACTGTAGTTCATATTGAAATAATAAAAAAGTATTCCATTTGAATCATTTGAATCAATAAAAAATAAGTTATTTATTAGTAGTATAATGTAGTAAATAAAGGGTTTTTATCCCATATTTAAGGTTTTACTATGGAATCATGAATAGGAAAATTTGAAAAGAGCGGAAGTGAAAAAACGAAAAAGAAAAACACTGCTGTACTGCACTATATAATATAAGAAAAAAGAAGGTGTTTGAAAGATGAAGCATAAAAGAGTATCTTTAATGATGCTTCTGTTGTTTTTTCTTCTTTTAACCGGTTGTTATCATTGGATATCCAATACAGAATTTTCCGGAACGATTTTAAGCGAAGAATATTATAACTATGAAAACATAGTTGAAATTAAAACAGATGAAGGTTTTGGAGGAAAAAATGTTAATGCAAGATTTCAGTTAGCAGTTGAAGGAAAGGGAGGATATGATCCGGATTTATTGAAATCTTTAGAATTAGTGGGAAAAGAATGCTATATGGAAGTAGGTCCTCACGGCGTAGTTTTGGAATGTGTCTTAAAATTAAATGGAGAGGACTTTGAAATCCCAAAAGTAGAGTTATAAAAAAATGGTACAGAGAACTTCCCCATTATCGAAATGTAAAAAAGATATAAAAGAGGCTCATTAAGTCCTCGTTAAAGCAATTAAAATTGCGGGAGAAGTCCCCACCGAAGGGATTTATAGGCTCGAGGTAATAGTAAACTCAGAAGACTTTAGATGATTTAATTAAAGTAACCATTTTCTTTTCTTTAAAACCTACTTTTCTAAAAGCTTTCCGTAAATAAATATTATTTTTCATAACATGTGTTAAAACTTTTTTACATCCTTTTTTATCTAAAAAAAGTTTGTTCATTTGCTTTTAAACAATTATAATATAAATAATAAAACTGTTATCGAGGGAGGTTGATTTGGGAAGATTACCCGAAAGGGATATCGAACAGTATTGGAAGAAAAAAGAAAATGAAATTGGAGATAAAATTAGAGGAAGAATGCTTGCAGAATTTATCAGTGGTTATCAGAATTTTTCCGGTCCAATTTTAGGAATATTATTTTATACTGAGAAGGCTTTTTACTTTCAGACTTTTCCCCGGGAAAACTGGTTTTTTTCCATGTGGAAAACGGGCGAATCGCTTCGCAAGAATGAACTGTTAAATTTTTGTATTCCCTGGTCAAATGTAAAAAAAATAGATTTTTCGCCAAGGAAAAATCCTTTTTTCAGACTTTTTCTTTCTCAGGAGTATCGTATTCTTGTTGATTATCAAAATAATGAAAATAGAACGAACCTTGCAATAAATATGCAAAGTAAGGAAGATGGAGGCAAGTTGATAGAATTTTATAAAAAAATGAAAAATACTATGTAAACAGAACATGATACAATGTTCAAAATCAAACCACAAACTCTTCTTATAAACGCTACTTTCATCTGCACTTTGATATCTTTAGCCATTTCATTACCTCCTTTCTAGTTATCGTCTTGGTATATTTTTATATTTTTCCATCCATTTCGATTAACGATTATTTTTCTATTACTGTCAATATCTTCTGATTTTACCAATTTTCCTACTCTCAAGCCAGAAGAATAAACCAGTATGGGGATTGCTTTATGTTTAACTTGAGAATTCCCTATGGCTTGCCACAGGGTAGATTCTGAAGTATTATAATTATAGCTTGTCGCAACCTCGAAAAAGCAGAGTCTGTATGTGAAATGATTCAAAGAGAAAGTAAGAGGGGAAACATTGATAAGGAATTATGGCAATTAAGTGAGCGGCCAAGAGTGAAATATATTTAATGATAAGAGGATAAACTAAATGAAAAAATGCTATCAACAATCTATTGATGAGGTTGCTCAGTACAGTAAAACTGATCTAAAAACTGGATTATCCTCTCCGGAAGTGAAAAAAAGATTGGAAGATATAGGACCCAATCAACTAGAGGAAAAGAAAGGCCGCACTCTGTGGGATATGTTTTTGGGACAGTTTAAAGATGTTCTGGTTCTTATTTTACTGATTTCTACTCTGGTATCATTTATTTTGGGGGAAGTAAGTGATGCTATTGTTATTGCTATCATTTTAATTTTAAATGCTACTTTGGGAGTAGTTCAGGAGTATAAAGCAGAGAAGTCACTGGCCGCATTAAAGAAGCTGACCACGCCCGATGCTTTGGTAATAAGAAATGGAAAACAGGCCAGGATTAAAGCCACTCAATTGGTGCCAGGTGATATTGTTCTTTTAGAATCCGGCGACCATATACCCGCTGACCTTCGCCTTACTATGGTTACTAATCTTAAAATACAGGAGGCTATCCTAACCGGTGAATCAGTGCCGGTCGAGAAGAAAAGTGACTTAATAGAAAAAGGAAATGTGTCTCTAGGTGATCAAAATAATCTGGCTTTTATGGGGACTGCAGTTATCTCCGGAAGAGGTAGGGGGATTGTGGTTGCTACGGGGATGAAGACAGAGATGGGTCAGATTGCAAGGATGTTAGAAGAACAGAAACGGGAAGAGACTCCCTTACAGAAGAAATTAAATCAAGTTGGTAAGAAACTTGGTCTAATTATATTAATTGTGGTGGGATTTGTAGTTTTATTAGGTTATTTGCGCGGTATTGAATTTTTTGAGATGTTTCTTATCGGAATTTCTCTGGCTGTCGCTGCGGTTCCGGAAGGATTACCTGCGGTGGTAACGATTGTTTTAGCTCTCGGAGTACAGAGAATGATAAAAAAACACGTTATTGTTCGGCGTTTACCGGCAGTAGAAACTTTAGGTGCTACCACAGTTATTTGCTCGGATAAAACCGGGACCTTAACTCAGAATCAGATGACCGTAAGAAAAATAGTTCTTCCGGAGAAAAATATCGAAGTAGAAGGAGAAGGTTATCAGCCAGTGGGGAAATTTTATCAAACCGAGCAAGAGATTCAACCCCAAATAGATCCGGATTTATCCTTATTGTTAAAAGGAGCAGTCCTCTGCAATAATGCCGAACTGCAAAAGAATAATGATAATGAACAGTGGGAAATTATTGGTGATCCTACCGAGGGTGCTCTGGTAGTAACAGCTGCTAAAGCTGGCTATGATAAGGAAAAATTGGAAGAGGATTATCCTCGGATGAATGAATTTCCTTTTGATTCAGATCGTAAACAAATGTCCACCATTCATCAGACAGCTAACGGAAATCAAATTATTTTTGTCAAGGGAGCCCCTGATCAGGTGTTAGACTATTGTGAATATTATCAGAAAAATGGCTGCAAAGAAGAAATGGGAGAATCCGTAAAAAATAAAGTTTTATCTCAGAATAGAGAATTAGCCCAGGAAGCTTTACGAGTTTTAGCCATAGCTTGTAGGTTTGTGGATAAAGAAAATCTTGACGAAATTAAAGAAATAAAAAATGCCGAAAAAGAACTAATCTTTTTAGGATTGATGGCCATGATTGATCCGCCTCATAAAGAGGCTATTGAATCAGTAAAAATCTGTCTTAGAGCTGGTATACACCCGATTATGATTACCGGAGATTATTCTCTTACTGCAAAAGCAATCGCTGCTGAACTGGGTATATATCATTCAGGAGATAGGATTATTACCGGAGAAGAATTGGAAAAAATGCCGCAATCTGAATTGGAAGAGGCGGTGAAAAACACCACTATATTTGCCCGGGTATCTCCACGTCATAAACGTTATATCGTTAGCGCTTTGCAGAAGAATAAACAAGTGGTAGCGATGACCGGGGATGGAGTAAATGATGCGCCGGCCTTAAAGGAATCGGATATCGGAATAGCTATGGGTATTGCCGGAACAGATGTAACCAAAGAAGCTTCTGATATGATCCTGACAGATGATAATTTTTCTTCTATTGTAGCAGCTGTAGAAGAAGGAAGAAAGATTTATCAAAATATTAAAAAATTTATTCATTATTTAATTTCCTGTAACCTGGGCGAAATAATTGCTATTGCTGGCGCTATTTTGATCGGGCTACCTAGCCCATTAATTCCTATTCAAATACTTTGGGTGAATTTGGTCACCGATGGTTTGCCTGCCCTGGCCCTGGGTTTAGACCCTACGGAAGAAGATATTATGAGAAGACCACCTCGTGATCCGAATAAGGGAATATTTTCCGGTAAGATGGGTTTTAATATCTTTTCTCAAGGTATTTTTATCGGATTTCTCGCCTT
>CAYTVM010000118.1:0-5757 GCA_964441685.1 uncultured Atribacterota bacterium
AAAAGGTCTTTTATCTTTTTGCGATACCCCTCTTGTCTGTCTTCGGATACCTGATCAATCTCTCTTTTTAACTGTCTTATACTTAAATCTAATCCCTTGATATATTGATTCCTTTTATGCCCAATCGGAGAATTTCGCAGTAAATAAGCCACTCGTTGGGGAGTGGGTATATCTGGATTCGACTGCTGGTTTTTAAACTCAAAATTACCTCCGGTTAGCAAAAAATATAATTTTGCTATACTGTAATTATCCCGTATCCAATCAATCAGGGCAAAAAACAGTTTCGCCGGAGAAGTATTTTTAATGCTTATCCCGTTACCAAAAGTAATATTAAAGGAATATTGTCTGGACAACTGATGAAGATATTGAGAGTAAGGTTCCTGAACAGTATAAAAAATACTCACTTCATCTAAAGGAATATTTTGTGATCTTATCTTTCGGATAATCGTTTTTACTTCATTAAATTCTCCGTGAGACTGGATTAACTCAACATTAATTTTTTCAAACAAACTAGATGGTATTTTTTCTATATCGTATAAATAATCAAGCGGGTCTTCCGGAAAACTTTCCTCTTCTTTGTCCGGTTCAGAAAAATAAAAAGATGTCGGTTTTTTTAAGCTTCTGGGAACGGGTAAATAAATAACCTTTACTTCAGGTAATATAATCTTCCGAAAAAAGACCTCTTCCAGATAATTTAATTCGATATTAGAGGGTACGATAAAATACTCCTTTTTCGGTCGGTTCTTTTTCTTATATTTAATTGCCTGAAGATAGATATCTGCCTCATCAATATAATTTTGCTCTTTTAATATTTTCTCAAATTCCTGCATTATCTTAAGCAGGTCTTCGCTCTTTTTGGAGTTAACTATCGCAGAGTGTGGAAAATTTCGGGAAGAGAATCCTGCTATCCTTAGTTCTTTTATGGCTAAATAAATCGAGCGGTTGATTCCGGGAGAAAAGGCGGGAGGTTGAAAATAATCCAGCAATCTTTTCCGGGATAATTTCTTTAATATTTGAAACAGAAATATTTGGCCTAAAGAGTTATCTAAAATTTTTAATTTATTTTTGGAGATATAATCATCACAATAATCCCTGGTCAGGTCGAAAAGCGTAGCGATATTCAGATTCAACGCAAAAAAGCCTTCTCTGGATAAGCTTTTTTTAAGGGCGTTGCCATCCAAATAAGAAGGCATAATTAAATTTTTACTGCCGGTTAAATTCTCCCGGCATATTCTCTTTAGGGGAGCTAAAAATGGATGCATAAGTATTACTCTCTTTCGCTAACTGGGAATGATCCTTGAGAGATGAAAATTATTTTACAGCTAATTTGCCAGAAATAAATTGCATTGACTTTAATAAATCATTAGGATCAACCTTTAATTGCAAACCCCGAACTCCTGCACTAAATATAATAAAAGGAATCCGGAAGGCACTTTCATCAATATAAGTGGGATAATTTCTTTTCATTGCTAAAGGCGAAACGCCTCCTCGAATATAACCAGTTAATGGTTTTATCTCCTTTAAGTGAATCATTTCTACTTTTTTGTTTTCACTTATAGAAGCAAGGGCCTTCAGATTAAGTTCTGCCCCTCCGGGGATACAAGCCACTAAAATTCCAGTCTTATCCCCTCGAATTACCAGTGTTTTAAATACCTGTATTAAGGGCTGTCCCATCTTCTGAGCGGCATCTTCTGCACTAAGATCCTGTTCGTCCACTTCATATTCTAAAATTTCATAGGGAATTTTCAATTTATCTAAAATTCTGGAAGCATTGGATTTTTTCATTTCTGTAACTCATAACTATTATAACTTTTGATTTGATTTATTTCTTTGCGATCTTTAGGTTTTATTTCGTCAGACATTGGATAGCCCATAGTTATAATAAGTTCAACTCTTATTTGTTGGGGAATATTAAACAGTTTTTTTACTTCCTTTTCATTAAACCATCCCAGCATACAAGTTCCCAATCCTTCTTCTACTGCCTGAAGACAAAGGTGCTCGGCAGTAATTCCGATATCGGTTAAATTAAATTGCTTATCCTTAACTGCGCTTCCCATTCTACTAAAAAAACTTGGTCTTTCTGAAAGTAACAAAATTAAAACGGGTGCTTGCAAAGAAAATCGATTGAAAGATATCACTCTATCAAAAGTTTTTCTTGCCACCGCTTCTTTTAGTTTTGGGTCATCGACTACAATAAAACTCCAGGGCTGAGAGTTATTAGCTGAAGGAGCAAGTCGCGCCACCTCCAGACAGTGTTCAATCTTCTCCCGTTCAACAGGTTTATTCAGATATTCTCTTACACTCTGTCTTTTTTTTACTAAATCTAAAAATTTCACTAAATCCCTCCAGGAACAGAAAATCATCCTCTGTTCTTTCTTCTTTTTTTGTATTTTACACTCTTTGAATTTCAACCAAGCAATTGTGAAAAGCAGTTCCATACCCTATATCACTTATATATTCTCCTGTAAGTTTATTGAGCCTGGCCATGTGCACTCCGTCCCACCAGCCAAAATAGGTGTGCACAATTCCCGAAGGTACTTTTTTTGTAAGGATGGCCTTTAAAATTATACTGCCTCTCTCGTTGTATATTTCTATCTTCTCGCTATCCTTAATTCCTCTTTTTTCTGCATCATTAGGATTAATCCAGATAAACGGTTCTTCCTTAAAAATAGATACATCTGCAAATTGAGAATTCATCTTATTTAAAGAATGACTGGTTATCAAAGATAAAGGATATTTATTATAAATGTTGGGAGAACTATACTTATTTTCTATAGGCTCGTTATATACCGGAAGAGGAGATTTGCCCCATCTATCTTTCATTTTCTGGCTGAAAAATTCTACTTTTTGGGTTGGAGTGTTAAATTTTAAATCACTAAAAGCTATTTCTTGATAATTGGGATGAAGATATGCTTTTCCTTTTAACTTATCAACATTGGTATTTAAATCAGAGCTGTTAATAATTTTTTCTATGGTAATCAAATTATTTTCCGGCAAATAGTCTAAATTAAAATCAAACTTTTTACCTAATAGTCGGTATATCTCACTTTCGTGTTTACATTCACCTGGTGGCTCAATTATTTTTTGTTGTAACTGAATATAAGAATGTCCGTAAGCGGTAATTAGATCATAGTACTCAAATATCGACGCTGCCGGCAAGAGAATATCTGCCATTCTGGCGGTATCGGTTAAAAAAATATCGGCAACCACGATGAAATCCAATTGATTCATCGCCCGGATAAGGAGATTGGTATTCGGGTTGCTGGTCAGGGGATTGCCCTGTTCAATCCAAATAGCTTTTACCGGGGGATCAACTTGATTATTCAATTCACTGGCAAGTTTTGTTACTGCTATAGAATGACGAATCCTTTCAGGCTTGGGAGGAGAAAAAGGCCAATTTAATTCAGGTGCCTGCCTATCACTAAAATAAAAACCACAGCCTTTTTTACCGATACTTCCGGTTAATGCAGGTAATAGGGATATAGCTCTTATCGTCTGACCTGCGTTAGTATATCTTTGCACCCCCATCCCGCAGACAAGGGCATATTGGGGATTTTCTTTTAGATAATTTATTAAACTTATAATTTTAGCGGCAGGAATCTCGGTTATATCCGAGACTTTTTCTAGGGGATAATCTTTGACTAATTCCTTAAAATTAGCAAAACCAAAAGTATGTTGGTTTAAAAAATTATCGTCTATTAATTTACTTTCAATAAGTTGATTGGCTATTCCCAGAGCAAGACAACCATCAGTTCCCGGTCGAGGATTCAAATATAAATAACTTTTGGCTCCCGACTCATTTTCTCTAATATCTATAGTGATTAGCTTTGATCCCTTACCCAATGCCTTATTTACATGATGCATCAAATGAATATGGGTATAGGCAGGATTCGTACCCCAAAATATTATTAGGCGGGAATTTTCGATATCAGAAATTTTATTATGTTTTACCTCTCCATAAGTTAAAGCGATTGCTTCCTGACCTGCAGAATCACATAGTCCTCCATAAGTGGAAGTAAAACCGCCAAATTGATACCAGAAACCATAAGCACAATTTTTCACAGCGCCCAAATTAGCAAATCGACGATAATATAAAATCGACTCTGGTCCATACTGCTCTTTTAAATTTTTTAGTTTTTTGTAAATGGCATCTAAAGCTTGCTCCCAGCTAATTCTTTTAAACTCACCTTTGCCTCGTTTGCCAACTCTTTGTAAAGGATGTAATAATCTTTCCGGGCTATAGACCATATTGGGATAGGACATTCCTTTGGTACATATCCTGCCTTGATTTAGCGGGCTGTTACGATTTCCTCTGACTTTTAATATCTTCCCTTTTTCTATCTCAACTACCAACGAACAAGAGCCAAAACAGTCCTTAGGGCAAACAGTATTGATGGTTTTAAACATATTTTGCTCCTTTAAGCATCTCAATAATTTTGCGGGATATCCCCAAAAAAACAATATTCTTTATCGAACAAATCATTACTCGAGGATAAATATTTTATACTATTTTTTCTTTTCTTCTAAAAGGATAGGGCTAAGCTTGGATTGGATAAGCTTCGAATCGGTAAAATCTATTAAAACTTTCTCTGCTCCAAAATTTTTACTTAAAGCTTCCAGAGTTTGTCGAGCAGAATTCTGTACTTCCGAACGCATTTTTCGAACCAAATTATCAGCCATTTGAGTTGCCTGATATTTTGCTTCTTCTATCAGTAAATTTTTATCCCCTTCATTGAACCCTGAACCAAAAGCCCGATTCAGGAGATCAGGAAGTAACCAGGGAAGAAATTTTGCATTCTGTTCATCATAAAAACTAATATCTCTGATATGAACTTCATAAAAACATTGGGGCATTTTTAAACGGAACTTTCTTTCTCCTTGTTCCTCGATAATAAAGTCAGGACTACGAAGATCATACCTAAAATCTATATCGAATTCGAAAATCATGGCCATCTTTTTAGTTGAAATTAACCATTGAAAATATTTTTTCCCTTTCTCACCTAACCAGTGCATTGAAGTAGTAACAATCTCTTTGGTAATAACTTTAAATACCACTAATTCTCCTACCGAACGAAGTTCTTCAAGAGAGGTATGTATGGTTATTTTTCTCCCAGGTGCACTGTATTTTAATTTAAAAATCCAAAATAGAATAAATATAGCAACTGCTATTCCGAATCCAATGAGTCCGGAAATAAATATTATTTGCATTTTATTATTCTCCCTATTTATTAAATTATTATAATCATATCACTGAACAGCCCTCTTTGCTATGTTTTTAGATATTGGTATTTATACAACTCGTTGTAATAACCTCGTTTAGCGATTAAGTGAGAATGTTTCCCCATTTCAACAATTTTACCTTTATGCATAACATATATTCTATCAACATCCTGAATAGTAGACAAGCGGTGAGCGATGGCAATACTGCTTCTGCCCTTCATAATCTTCTTTATGGCATCCTGGATAAGATTTTCAGTTTCACTATCTATGCTGCTGGTGGCCTCATCAAGAATGAGTATTCTGGGTTCTTTGACCAGCGCCCGGGCAAAGGCGATAAGCTGCCTCTGGCCGGTAGAAAGATTTGAGCCTCCTTCAGAAACAATATTTCTATATTTTTTCTTCAATTTGCCGATAAAATTGTGAGCATTGACATATGTTGCATATTCAATCATCTTTTTATCCTCTACCTTGTTGTTAAGAATAATATTATATTTAATATCTCCGGCAAACATAAAAACATCCTGCAGAACTAATCCG
>CAYTVM010000119.1:0-2482 GCA_964441685.1 uncultured Atribacterota bacterium
GTCCCTGTTATGTATTGGAAGGTATTGCCAGAGAAGGAGTAAAAGTGTCTTATTATCGCCGTGTATCCTGGATAGAAAAAGAAAGATTTATCGGTTTAAAAGAAGAATTATATGCACAAAGCGGCCATTTATTAAAAGAAACTAAAGTGAATAAAATAGAAGAAATTGAAGGACGCTGGGTCCCTACAGATTCAGTGATGGAAGACAAGCTAAAAAAAGATACTTATACCCAATTTATAATTACCCAAATCAGTTTTAATCCGGAAATTCCCGAGGAAACATTTTCTTTGCAGAATTTAAGATAAAGATAATGGGCAGAAAAGCATAAAGTGTAAAAAAATGTCATTACTTGCTTGGCAAGAATTAAAGAAATTAACCAGGAGCAAACATTAAAAGTGAAAAAATATTTCTCTATCATTATATTAACCATGATGTGTATTTTATTATTTGCCACAACCACAATTTTTGCCAAGGTAGAAATAGGTGGAGAATTAAATATGGTTTTATCCGGCGTATTGTTTCGGGAAAGCGAAGCCCTTGTCTATCCTCAGGGAAGTTTGGATTTAGAATTATATATTCCTCCTTTCGATAACAATCAAATCAAATCTGCAGTCTATTTATACACCAATCCCACAACCGGCCAATTGGATTTTATGTTTAAAAAGCTTTACCTTAAACACAAGTTTGACAAATTGCAGCTTACTGTGGGACGTCAGCCGATATCCTGGTCTTTCGGTTCGATGCTTAATCCAGTTGATTTTACTTTAGGTTCAGTGGTCATGGACGAAGAGGCCGGTTCAAAATATCAGAATGCCATAGAAGCCTATTACCCCATAAATTGGAATTCGAGTATTGCCGCAATCGCTGCCTTTCCCAATGGCTTTGAAAATGTGAAGTGGGGATTAAGGGGACGAACGATGTTGGAAGGATATGACCTTACCCTTAATTATGTCCGGGAACCGAAAGAAAATAGCGCAGAAATAATTCCAGTCAGTCAAAGAATCGGTTTCAGCGCCAAGGGAGATCTGGGTCCTTTTGGGGTATATAGTGCCATAGGATATAATTTCGAAGATATCAATAGTGGTGATTTTTCTTTTTTAGCCGGAGGGGATTACAGTTATTATTTTGAATCCGGAAGTAAAATTTATTTCCAATTGGAATATCTTTTTATAAAAGAAAAAAGATTATCCTCTTTATTAGGCTCACTGGCTTTGTTAGATAACGCTATGGATTTAGAATCAAATACCAATCTTTTATTAACCAGGACCTCTTATAATATCAATGAATTTTCTGCCATTAGCTTATTTACAATTTCCAGCTTAAATGATTTCAGTACCATCATCATGCCAAATTATTCTAATCAAATCAGTAATAGCCTGACTTTTAATTGTAATTTTGCCTATTTCAGTGGGAAGGAAAATACCCTCTTTGGTCCTGGTTTAATAGGAGGAATTCAGGAGAAACCGAAAATGTCCATTGAAGCCGGTTTTATCTATTCCTTTTAAAATGAAAGATTCTCAATTTTTATTTTTTTACTTTTCATTTACACTAAAATTCCTGGCAAAAAATATTGTCCGGGAGGAATAATTACAAAATAACATTTTTGGAGTATGATATATCTGAGTAAGGAATAATGAATAAAATTAAGGAGTTGCATTTATGAAAAACGTCCTGTTTATAGGTTTGGGAGCAATTGGCACATCTATCGCTTCACAATTTTCAAATGCTCGATATAATTTTAGTGTCCTTTGTGATACCCCAAGGAAAGAAAGGTATCAACAAAATGGATTTATTGTAAATAATAAACGATATGATTTTCATTATGTAACCAATAAAGAGTATGAAAATAAGGCAGACCTGATAATAATATCTGTTAAATATCATCATCTAAAAGTAGCCATCAAACAGTTAGCTGGATTAGTTGGTGAAAATACCATGATCATATCTCTATTGAATGGTATAGATAGTGAAGAAATTATTGCAAAACAATTTGGATACGAAAGCGTTATTTATGCTTTTATATATAATATTGATGCCATGAAGGTTCAAAATGTAATTACCTATTTTAAAAAAGGCATTATTGTTTTTGGTGAGAAGGATGGCAGTGCTACAAATAGGATTGACAGATTAAAGGGCATTCTCACTGAAGCTGAAATCAGCCATGAAGTATCAAATGATATTATTAGAAATATGTGGTGGAAGTTTATGGTGAATATAGGAATGAATCAGACTACTGCAATATTAAGGGTACCCTATAAAGCCATTCAAAAGATTTCACATGTTCAAAAATTAGTGAAGGCAGCGATGAGAGAGGCTATTGAAATATCAAAGTCACTCAATATCAATTTATCCGAAGAAGATATTGATAAAGCATTTAATATGTTAATGGATTTCTCTCCGGACGGAAAGACCTCAATGCTGCAAGACGTAGAAGCCAAAAGAAAAACAGAGGTGGAAATGCTTTCAGGTAAATTATGTTTAT
>CAYTVM010000119.1:2582-5745 GCA_964441685.1 uncultured Atribacterota bacterium
GTAGAAGCCAAAAGAAAAACAGAGGTGGAAATGCTTTCAGGTAAATTATGTTTATTGGGGAAACGGTTTAATATTCCAACGCCGGTGAATAATCTGTTTTTTAACCTGATAAAGTCAATTGAAAGAATGTACTAAATAAAATAAAGGGGGTTAGAAATGAAAGGAAAGGCGACAGTTCTATGTGAAAATTGTGTATTTAGTAATGCCGGTGCAATAGCTGAACATGGTTGGTCAGTCTATATTGAGAGTGATCAAGGAAATTTTCTTTTTGATACGGGTCAAGGTAAAGGAATTATTAATAATGCCAGGCATTTCAAAAAAGATTTATCCACAATTCAAGGTATTATGATCAGTCACCATCATTATGATCATACCGGAGGCCTTTTGGATGTTTTGGAACAAACAGGGAAAGTCAATGTATATTCACATCCGGAGCTTTTTAAAAACAGCTACGTCGTAGACGAAGGAAAAGAGAAAAATATTGGAATTCCTTTCCGTCGGGAAATATTAGAAAGCCGAGGAGCTCAATTTAAATTTAATACCGGTTTTAGAGAAATTGTACCGGGCTTGATGCTGAGTGGAGAAATTCCCCGTTTGACTGAATATGAAAAAGGTGTTAAAAAATTATTGATCAAAACCAGTGAAGGTTATACCCAGGACCTGCTTTTGGATGACCAAACATTGGTTGCAACGACTGAAAAAGGCCTCGTTATTGTTTTAGGGTGCTCACATTCAGGCATGATAAATATTATTAATCATATCATTGATAAAACCGGGCAAAATCACATTCGCACAATTATCGGTGGTACCCATTTAGGTCCGGCGAGTGAGGAAACAAAAGAAAAAACAATTCAAGCTTTAAAAAAATATGATATAGAAAAAATTGGCGTTTCTCATTGTACCGGATTGAAAACCTCAATGCGATTATTTCAAGAATTTGGGAATCGTTTCTTTTTCTGTAATGTAGGAACCGAGATAGAAATATAATGACAAATCCTGACGAAGAATAATCAAAGACATCAATCTAAAATATGTAAGTAGTAACAAACGCTAAATAAAGTAAAAATAATAGATTTAAATAAATATAAAATTAAAAGGAGATAATCATGAAAATAGTGAGATATCAGAGAAATGGTAAAGTGTTTTATGGAAAACTTAAAGATGAGAAGATTTTCCCGATAGAAGGGGATGTATTTGGAGATTTTAAGTTAGAATCAAAATCGATAAAAAAGGAAGAGGTAAAATTGCTTGCCCCGGTAAATCCCCCGAATATTATTGCTATCGGGCTTAATTACAAAAAACATGCTCAGGAAAGTGGTCATGGCTTTCCGAAAAAACCGGTCATTTTCTTGAAAGCTACATCTAGTCTTATCGGACCGGAAGATAAGATTATCATTCCGCGAATGGCGCCTGATGAAGTTGATTACGAAGCTGAATTGACCATTGTAATCGGTAAAAGGGCTAAAAATATAGAGATAGAAGAAGCAGAAGATTATATTTTTGGTTATACCTGTGCTAATGATGTTTCGGCAAGGGATTGCCAGATTCGCCTGGATCAACAGTGGGCCAGAGGCAAATCTTTTGATACATTTTGTCCCTTAGGTCCCTGGATTGAAACTGAGCTTGCAGAACCCGATCATTGTAGTATAATGACTCGATTAAATGGTGAAATCATGCAGGATTCGAATACTTCTGATCTTATATTCAGCACGAAAGAATTATTGAGTTATTGTTCTAAAAACTTTACGCTTTATCCCGGTACGGTGATTTTAACCGGTACACCAAGCGGTGTGGGTTTTGCCCGTAAACCTCCTGTATTCTTGAAGCCCGAAGATAAAATTGAAATTGAAATTGAAGGGATTGGCAAATTAATTAATTTTGTAAGCAGAGAGGTGTAATGATTCATCATCTTTTTCGAGCCTACGCTCATGCCCGAAAAACCCGGGAGAAAGAATTGGAAAACGGATTGCAAGTACCCTCTCAAATTTACGGGAAGGATTGGCCATCCCTCTAAAATCTTTCTAAAAAATTGACAAAAAATATATTATTCTGTATACTTGCTTTTAATAATAGGTCATATAAGTAGTTAATAAATAAAATCAGCTTAGAGAGATGTGCTAATGTTTAAATCTATAGTATGTAAGCTTTTAGGAATAAAATATCCGCTTATTCAGGGAGGAATGGCCTGGATTGCTGATGCGGAACTTGCTTCAGCAGTATCCAATGCCGGTGCTCTTGGAGTGATTGCCGCCGGTTATGCTCCGGGCGAATGGGTTAGAGAAGAGATTCGTAAAACGAAGAGGCTAACCGAAAAACCCTTCGGGCTCAATATTATGCTCTTAAACCCCAATGCTGATGAAATTGCCCGCATAGTTGTCGAAGAAAGAGTTAAAGTCGTCATTACCGGAGCTGGTAACCCTGGTAAATATATAGGAATGTGGAAAGAAAATGGTATTTTGGTATTTCCGGTAATCCCCTCCGTTGCTTTAGCTTTGCGAATGGAAAGAGCAGGGGCGGATGCAGTGATTGCAGAAGGTGGTGAAGCCGGAGGGCACGTAGGAGAATTAACGACCATGTCCCTTATTCCCCAGGTAGCAGATGCAATCAATATTCCCGTTTTAGCTGCCGGTGGAATTGCCGATGGTCGCGGTATAGCAGCTGCCTGGATGTTAGGAGCTTCAGGATTCCAAATAGGTACGAAGTTTCTGGTGGCCTATGAATGCAGTGTTCATATGAATTATAAACAAAAGATTCTTGCTGCCAGGGATACCAGCACCATAGTTACCGGAAGGCCAACCGGTCACCCGGTTCGGATAATAAAAAACAGGCTGGCAAGGGATTTCCAAGAGCTGGAAAAAAGAAATGCATCTTTAGAGGAATATGAAGAATTAGGGAAAGGTTCACTTTATCGAGCAGCTCGAGAAGGAGATATGGATTATGGTTCGATAATGGCCGGGCAGTCAGCCGGGCTGGTGAAAAAAGAACAAACCTGTAAAGAAATAATTGAAGAAATATTTTTAGAAGCAAAAAAAATAATTATAGAAAGAAGTAAATTAATTTAGTATATATTTTATCGATATGAAGGAAAAGATTATCAGTAGGAAATGCAGTATTGATTTGATTAGATCATTATCTGCAAGGAAGCTAAATAGATGAATTTCAA
>CAYTVM010000120.1:0-5707 GCA_964441685.1 uncultured Atribacterota bacterium
ATGAGGGAGAAAGTATGCATTTAAAAGTACTGAGAACCAAGAAACCAGTACATGGTGTAAAGATGAGAGTAGGCCCTAATCGCAAGGAGGTGATAGTGAATGTTGCACCTGTAATTGCAGATGGAGTATTAAAGGGTAGTGTGGCAGTGATACATGATGTTTCTGAAATTGAATATTTAAATGAAGAATTAAAGCGGTTTAAACAAAGGGTTAGGCATTTGGAATCAAAATATACTTTTGAAGACATTGTAGGAAAAAGTAGGAGTATGATTATCGCTAAAGAACAAGCCAGAAAAGCCGCCCAAACTCCAGCGACCGTTCTGCTTCAAGGAGAAAGCGGAACTGGTAAAGAGCTCTTTGCTCATGCCATACATCATGCAAGTAAAAGAAAAAACCAACAATTTATTCGGGTAAATTGTTCTGCTTTGGTGGATACTTTACTGGAGAGTGAACTTTTCGGTTACGAAGGAGGGTCGTTTACCGGAGCAAAGAAGACTGGGAAGAAGGGGCTATTTGAAGAGGCCAACAAAGGAACCATATTTTTAGATGAAATCGGAGTAATGAGCTTGAATTTACAGGCTAAGTTATTGAGGGTACTTCAAGAAAAAGAGATTATTAGAGTAGGAGGAAGAACTCCTCTTAATGTGGATGTTAGGATAATCTCAGCTACCAATATTGATTTAAAAAATGCGGTAAAAGAAGGCAGGTTTAGGGATGACCTTTATTACCGATTATATGTTATTCCTATCTATATCCCTCCTTTAAGGGAGCGAAAAGAAGATATGCCTCTCCTGGTTAATAGTTTAATAAGAAAATTTAATCAAGATTTTGGAAGAAATATAAATGGGATTTTACCAGAAACTTTAAATATATTATCAAATTATTCCTGGGCCGGTAATGTAAGGGAATTAGAAAATGTAATTGAAAGAGCAATAATAAATATGAAATTAAGCGAAGGATTAATTTCACCTAAACATATTCCTCCTTTAACTGAATTAAATAAAGTTGAAGTGATCGAAGAAAAGCCAGTTATCAGTTCTGAACTTGATAATTTAACTGATTATAATTTAGACAAAAATAATTTAAAAAAGATAAAAGATGCTACAGAAAGGATAGCCTTGATAAATACTTTAAAATCTACCAATGAGGACAGTATAAAATCAGCAAAAAAGTTGGGAATCAGCTTGAGAAGCCTTTATTATAAAATGAAAAAATATAATATTAAAAAAGTATATAGATACAAGTAGAAGCTAATTTAACCATTCCTAATTCATTGAATTTTTAATGTAACTATTGGCAATATATTACAAATAATGCAATAATATGCAAATAAAAACAAAATAAATATTTTGATATATTTCATAAAACTGGCCTTTATCGATTGGTAAAAGCCATTTTTTTTACTCTATTACCCCTACTAATAAATTGGCACAATAATTGCTTATTTAATAAGAGGAGGCATATATGAGAAAAACTTTGAGAATATTAGTAATAAATCCTGGTTCGACTTCTACTGCTATTGCATTATTTGAAGATAACAAACTATTCGACAAAGAAACAATAAGGCATAGTGTGGAAGAATTGTCGAAATGTAAAAAAATATTTGATCAGCACAAATTTAGAGAAAAACTAATTATTGATTTTTTGAAAAAAAAGCATATCAATATTGATTCTTTGGATGCCATAGTAGGTAGAGGAGGTGTGCTAAAAACAGTTAAAAGCGGAGCTTACAGAATAAATGAATTAATGCTAGAAGATTTAAAAGAAAGACCACGAGTAGAACACGCCTCAAATTTAGGAGCGGTAATTGCTTATGACCTGGCTCAAAAAATAGGGATACCGTCTTTTATTGTTGATTCAGTGGCAGTCGATGAATTAGAACCTATTGCCCGAATTTCTGGGATATCTGATATTAAAAGAGAAAGTTTATGTCATGTTCTTAACCTAAAAGCAGCGGCGAGAAGAATGGCCCAGGAATTAGACAAATCTTACAAGGAACTTAATCTAATAGTGATACATTTGGGAGGAGGAATCTCGGTAAGTGCTCATCGTAAAGGAAGAATGATAGATGTAAACAATGCCAGTGCAGAAGGACCATTTACACCTGAAAGAGCCGGAGGGTTACCCAGTGTAGAATTGGTAAAGTTGTGTTATTCCCAAAAATACACTCTTCAAGAAATGTTGAAGAAACTTATTGGAAAGGGTGGATTGGTAAACTATCTGGGTACAAATAATTTATTAGAAGTAGAAGAGAGAATTATCAAAGGAGATAAAAAGGCAAAACTATTATATCAAGCTATGGCCTATCAGATAGCCAAGGAAATAGCAGGGATGGCGGCAGTATTAAAGGGAAAAGTAGATGCTATAGTGATTGCCGGAAACGGAGCAAAAAATAAAGGAGCATTGGGTAATACTTTTGTAAATTGGATAAAAGAGAGGATTAATTTTATTGCCCCTATTGCTATATATCCAGGAACTGATGAAATGGAAGCCTTGGCTATAGGAACACTGAGAGTGCTAAAAGGGGAAGAGAGAGCTCTGGAATATAAGTAAAATATTTATACTCAAAATAAAAAATAAAAGGGAGTGAAAAAATGTCTATAAATACCGAGGAATTTTATTCTGTTTTAGCTTCAAAAATGAAAGCTTCAGCTATTCGCGAAATTTTAAAATTAGTTCAAAATCAGGAAGTGATATCTTTAGCGGGAGGAATGCCAGATCCCGCAACTTTTCCAGTAAAAGAGATAAAGGAAATATCCCAAAATATTTTTACAAAAAAAAGTGCTCAAGCCTTACAGTATAGTACTACCGAAGGATTAGCTGAATTAAGACAATGTATCTTGGACTATTTAGCAAAAGACGGTAATAATGGGGAATTAGAAAATATAATTATTAGTTCCGGTTCGCAACAAGGATTAGATTTAGTAGGTAAAACATTTTTAAACCCCGGAGATATTGCAATAGTAGAATTGCCCAGTTATTTAGCGGCTTTAAATGCTTTCCATAGTTACGGAGGAGAATTGGTAGGCATACCTATGGATGAAGAAGGTATGCAGATGGATATATTGGAGAAAGAACTTATTCGGCTTAAAGATGAAAGTAAAAAAGTTAAGTTTATATATACTATTTCTAATTTTCAAAACCCTGCAGGAGTAACCATGTCTCTAGCACGACGGAAGAAAATAATTGAAATTGCTCGTAAATTTGATCTATTTATTGTAGAAGATAATCCTTATGAAAAACTTAGATTCGAAGGAAAACCAATTCCTTCTATATATTCTTTAGAAAATAATGGATATGTTGTTAGCTTAGGAACTTTCTCTAAGATATTATGTCCGGGGTTGCGATTAGCTTGGGTGTTAGGCAATGAAGAAATAATAGGGAAGATGGCTATTTTGAAACAAGCAACTGATTTATGTACCAGTATTTTAAGCCAATTAATTGCCTATGAGTACTTTCAACTAGGTAAATTAGAAGAAAATATCAAATCTAATATTCAGATTTATAAGAAAAAAAGAGATGTAATGTTGAATGCTTTGGAGAAATATTTTCCAAAAGAGGCGACCTGGACTAAACCGCAAGGCGGTTTTTTTGTATTTGCAACTTTACCTGAGTACATAGATGCCGGAGAAATGTTTAAAGAGGCCATTGAAGAAAATGTGGCTTATGTACCTGGTGCTCCATTTTTTGCCGATGCAAAAGGTCAAAACACTATGCGGCTATCTTTCTGTTTCCCAAGCGTGGAAGATATCGATATAGGAATTAAAAGGTTGGGTAGTCTAATTAAAAAGAAAATAATAAAATAAGAGTCAAGAAGTGTATTTAGTTTCGGATATCGCGTAAAAAATACAGTAACAAGCAATATCTAATGAGTAATAAAATTATATTTATGAATGTGTAAAAACAGGTTACTTATTACAAATTTACACATCACAAAATTTGCTGGCTAACTGGAAAAACTAACCTAATTGGTGAATTTGTCAATGGGAGAATTGGTAAATTTCTAATAAAGAGGTGGACAGAAAAAATGCTAAGAACTTTTAATGAAGTCTTAAATAAAGCAAAAGAGTACGGTCCTAAAAAAATGGCAGTAGCTTCTGCAGGAGCGGAAGATGTGTTAAAAGCAGTCGAAGCTGCCCGAAGGGAAGGATTAACCAACTCAATTTTAGTTGGCGATAAAAAAGAAATTATCCAGATAGCTAATAAAATAGGTATTGACCCAGCTAATTATGAGATAATTAACGAAACGGATAAAACAGAAACTGCCAGATATGCAGTGGAATTAATCCGAAACAAAAAGGCATCTATATTAATGAAAGGCATGATGGGAACAGCAAGGCTTTTAAAGGCTATTTTAGACAAAGAGATTGGTTTACGAACTAACAGATTACTCAGCCATGCTTATATTTTAGAAGTAAAAAATTATAATCGGATAATTGCAATTACAGATGGAGCAATGAATATTAGTCCTGATTTAAATCAGAAGGCTCAAATAATTCAAAATACCATTTATTTCTGCCATTCATTGGGTATAGAGAAACCCAAAGTGGCTGTTTTGGCTGCTGTGGAGTTAGTAAATCCGGCTATGCCGTCTACTATTGATGCTGCCTGTTTGGCTAAAATGAGTGAACGGGGACAAATTGTGGGCGGTATAGTGGACGGACCGTTGGCTTTTGATAATGCTATCTCAAAAGAATCCGCTCTACACAAAGGAATTGAAAGTCCAGTTTCCGGAGAGGTTGACATTTTATTAGCCCCAGATATTGAAGCAGCTAATATTTTTGCAAAAGGGCTAGTGTATTTAGCTAAAGCTCAACCAGCAGGAGTACTGCTTGGTGCAAAGGCACCGGTGGTATTAGTTTCTCGGTCTGATTCGGCAGAATCCAAGTTATTTTCCATTGCTCTGGGTGTATTAATAAGTGAAAAAGGTAATTTTTAAGATAGATTACCAGTTTTGCGAGGTGATTTAAAGATGAGTAAAGATTATAAAATATTAGTAATAAATCCCGGGTCTACTTCTACCAAAGTGGCATTATTCTCAAATGAGCAATTACTATTTGATAAAAAGATTGAGCATAGTAATGAAGAATTATCCGTTTTTCATAAGATTATCGATCAATATGAGTTTCGATTAGATATAATTTTGAATTTCTTAAAAGAAAAAAGGATTGAGCATTCTACTCTTAATGCGATAGTAGGTAGGGGAGGATTGTTAAGGCCTATCGCCAGTGGTACTTATCGGGTAAATGAAAAAATGTTAGAAGATCTTCATAAAGGAGTAAGCGGAGAACATGCTTCTAATTTAGGAGGGTTACTTGCTCAGGGAATTGCCGGGAAGCTATCTATCCCTTCTTATATAGTTGATCCTGTAGTAATAGACGAAATGAAACCTGTTGCTAGGGTTTCGGGTATACCAGAAATTCCGCGAATCAGTATACTCCATGCCTTAAACCAGAAAGCAGTTGCGCGAAAAGCAGCTTTAGATTTAGGTAAAAATTATGATAAAGTAAATTTTATTGTGGCTCATTTAGGTGGAGGAATTTCAGTAGGAATTCATTGTAAGGGAAATATTATTGATGTCAATAATGCTCTTAATGGAGAAGGACCTTTTACTCCAGAAAGAAGTG
Source organism: uncultured Atribacterota bacterium (assembly GCA_964441685.1). Lineage (GTDB taxonomy): Bacteria > Atribacterota > Phoenicimicrobiia > Phoenicimicrobiales > Phoenicimicrobiaceae > Sediminicultor. Next base: position 5,628 of record CAYTVM010000120.1, read on the forward strand.
GTGGAGTACCTGTAGGTGCCTTGGTAGAACTTTGTTTTTCTGGTAAATTTACTAAAGATGAGATGATGAAAAAGATAAAA
>CAYTVM010000121.1:0-5680 GCA_964441685.1 uncultured Atribacterota bacterium
AACCCTGATGACCATGACCAGGATGCCTGTACTGCACATTGTCGATGCCATCTGGACAAATCCTTACGGGGGTCCTCGGAGCTCATATGAGGACGCATTGATGACAAGAACAATACTTGCAGGAGCAGACCCTGTGGCTCTTGACTATTGGGGTGCAAAAAACATCCTCCTCCCATCAGTTGATCCGGACAGAGTTAAATCTGGTTTTTCACCAGATATGATGGATCCCGACAACCTCCAAAAGAGAAGAGCATTTGGATATTGGCTGGAGCTTACACTCTCAGAGTTTAGAAGAAACGGCTACAATTTCACAAAAGACCCTGAAAAAATCAAAGTCCACATGAAATAGCCTGCGACTGTGATTCTGGCATAAAAAAAGCATATGGGAAGCATATGGAGTCAGATACTGTCTTGAATGTCAACCCCCAATTCCCTCCGATAAACACGGTAAATCTTATAAGGTTGAATCCCAGCATTCTCAAAAATCCGACGGGAACGAAGATTGTTTTCGCTGATGAGCGAACCCTCGATATACTCATATTTCTTTTGTTCCGCTACATTCAAGATCTGGCTGAAAATGGCAGCATTGACTGCCTTATTGCGGAACTCGGGAATGACAAACTGGGCAAGACCTCTTATTCCTTTTATCTTTCGCTTATACCATAAATATTGAAATAGGCCGAAGGGAAATAATGTACCATTCATTCTTTTCAGTACCTGATTATAATCAGGAAAGGCAAAAACAAAACCGATAGGGATTTCCCCAGAACGGGCAATATAAATTAAATCTTTATCAAGAAAAGGAAGAAACTTTTTCACTTCTAATGCTAATTCTTCATAGGTTGGTGGATTGGCGTATTCAAATCCATTATCTTCTTCCCTACTGTCTGAGACAATGGTATCTATGATTTTAATAATATCCCTTATCTCCCGATCCTGATGTTTTAAATTAATTTTATCAATCCTGAATCGATATTTTTGCATCGCGAAGGCGGAAACCTTTTCTACCCTTGCCCTTAGATTTGCGATTTGATTCGTGTAATAGGCGAAAAAATCTGTATCCTTCTTAAATCCATATTCCTCCAATAGTTTTCTATAATAATCAGGATTATAGGAATTCATTAATACCGGAGAGCTATCAAATCCCTTGATGAGTAGCCCTCTACCCTCCACATCATCATCCGGACAAAGGGGTCCAATTAAGGTGGTAACATCCTTGTTTTTAAGCCAATTGACAGCATATTCCATAAGACATTTCAAAACTTCGGATGAATTCACCAATTCCAAATAACCAAAATAACCTACTCTTTGCTTGGTTTTTCGATTCTTCTTCTCATTGATGCCAACCAGGATTCGGCCAAGGGGTGTGTTGTTTTCCCAGATCATGAAAAAGGCATGCGGGCCACATTGAATTTTTTTGGAAGAATCCTTACCCAAGAAAGACTTCAATAAATCATTCTTTAACGGAGCAACCCAATAAGGATCACCCTGATATATTTGCCAAGCAAAATGAATAAATGGTAATAATTCTTCTTTGTTCTTTTTTAATTCTCTTACTTCTAACATTCTTTCCGGCCTTTCTTCTAAATTTTTTAATAACTTAATTTGCAATATCTGCCTGGAATTTATTCACCAAATAAAAATTATTCTTCCATTAAAATTTTACCTGTGTCTGAATTGATAATTACATCTATTTCGCCACTCGTTGCTGGTATATATATTTATATAATTTGTCTCATCATATTTCTATCAATATTCATATGAGTTATTTCAACAGATAACCCATGTATATAGCTTTTTTAGCATCCTATTCTATAATATAATTTTAGATATTATATTATACTAAAAGCTAGAATAATACAAATAAAGAACTTGGAATCCAGCATAACATTGTAATTATTGATAACAACAGATATAATTTTGATAAGACTTTACTATGCATAAAGCATAAGAAGATTTTGATGAAAGATACAGACCCCAAAAGGAAAGGATAAGATAGTTGAGATTTGTTACAGGTGAGTTTAATGATTCATTTCCTCCAATAATGGACGGTGTAGCTAATGTGGTTAAGAATTATGCCTACTGGTTAAATAAGAAATATGGATCTTGTTACGTTATTACTCCTGCCTTTCCTAATTACCAGGACAATGAGGAATTTCCAGTTTTACGTTATTACTCTGTTCCCTTACCGACCCGCCATCCTTATCGTTGTGGTATTGCCGGTCTTGACCGAACTTTTCTTAAACGGGTTCGTGAAATACCTTTTGATATAGTTCATGTTCATTCACCGTTTTCTGCAGGCGGTATAGGACTTGATATCGCCCGCCAGCGTAATATTCCGATTGTTGCCAGTTTCCACTCTAAATACTATGATGACTTTAAACTCGCTTTCAAATCTGACTTTCTCGCCAGACAGGCGGTGAAGAAAGTGATTCGTTACTTTGACGCCATGAATGACGTCTGGACTGTTAATGAAAGTACGAAGGAGACTTTACGCAGTTATGGTTATAAAGGTCCGGTGACGGTCGTTTACAATGGTACCGACTTTACTTTACCGGAGAATTCTGAGAAAGAGTTGGCAATGATCAATAAACGTTTGCAGCTCTCCCCTGGCGAATTAGTCCTTCTCTTCGTTGGGCAACATACCTGGCAGAAGAACGTGCATATGCTTATCGAATCATTGCACCTGTTAAAACAGAAAGGTGCCAAATTTAAGATGATCTTTGCCGGAACCGGTTATGCAGCAGGACAGATGAAGACGCTCGTGAAGAAATTGGAATTGGAGGAGTACGTTCATTTCATGGGAGTTGTCCTAGACCGGGATTTATTAAGGGCACTCTTCATACGTGCTGACCTCTTCCTCTTTCCTTCGGTTTACGATAATGCTCCGATTGTTGTCAGAGAAGCAGCAGCTACCGGGTGCCCGTCGGTGCTTTTAGAGAAAACCAATGCTGCTGAAGGTGTTATCGATAATTATAATGGTTTCCTGGCTCATAACGATGCCATCCTCTATGCAGAGCGTCTTTTTAAATTGGTTGCAGACCGGGAAAAAATACGGCAAGTAGGCTTAGCGGCTCAAAAGACAATTAGTAAGGGCTGGGAAGAACTGGTCGATGATGTTTATGAAAATTACTTGGAAATCATTGACCGGTATAAGGTGAAAAACAAATCCTCTACTACCTCAGGGTCAACCTCGTGAAACATTTGGCGAATCCTGGCCAACGTTGGACCACGCCAGTCGGTGAGACCTGCTATTAAAATATCTATCTTTTCGCTCGGATTCATAAAGCAATACCTCCAAAACTTATTTTATCGCTCTTTTGTCTTCATTTATTTTTGCTTGTGCTTTTATAATTTGCTTTATCATTGATAAATAGTTAAAAAACCCGAACGGCACGGACCCGGAGCGTAACGTACTTGCATTTGTGGTTCTGATCACCATTGATGAAATTCTCGCTCCATGCGTGGTCATCATCGTTCTCCGACGAACTCCAGTAGTAGCCATTAGTAAAACCACCAATTGCATCTTTATTGATGTACAGTTTGATCAGTTCATTTTTCGAAGGTAACAGTCGCCGTAGACTCCTGTGCCAGTTTCCGTATTGGTGTAATAATCACAAACTTTAGCTGCTACGCCAGTATAGCCAGTTTGAGCCTTCATTACGTTTGTGTTTGCTTGTCCAGTACTGTAATTTGTTGAGGTGCCACCATGTCCTTCCCCTTTCCTTCCTTTCGAATAATATCTTATATTCTAATAAAATAAGGTATCGCTACTATAATAATACCTGAAAGGATTAGAATATACATATTTGGAATAAAATATGGAAGTATCATTAACGCAATACCGCAAAAAAGAGGAATAATTGTTTTTTGTTTTTTACCATAAACAAAAAAACCTAAACCTATTGCTCCAAATATCACTCCCATTATTAAAGTCGATGTACTAATCATTTACAATATTCCACATTTTTGAACATCATTTTTCTCCTTCTAAGTTTCATATTATGCTGCTCAAATTAGTAACCTATCAAGCGCGAAGTGTTCATATTTCCCCGAAGCTTGACCTCAAGGCGTCGCGCCAGTAATTAGTTGTCGGCTGAAAGAACAAGATTGGATTTCTTTTGTGTTTAATCAATAAAGCAACGTTTAAAAAGAGTTCCCTTTACTATTATAAACGACGACTCGGTTACGCCCCTTTTGCTTTGCTCTATATAGGGCTTCATCGGTTCTTTCAATAAGAGATTGTTTATCAACGATTTTCTGATCTAATCCTGCAACACCGATACTAACCGATATGCTAACTGCCTGCCTATCCTCCTGCTCGTCAGCCGGCACCATAACTGATGTTTCCACTACCTGGCGCAATCGCTCCGCTAAATCTGCTGCAGCGGGTACCGAGGTATTTGGTGCAATAACAGCAATTTCTTCCCCTCCGTATCGCGCAACAATATCCGTTTCTCGAACATTTTTAAGAAGCAAATGCCCCAAACCCTTCAAAACAAGATCACCAATATAATGTCCATATGTGTCATTGACGTTCTTGAAGTGATCAATATCGAGTAACAGCATGGAAAGTTGAAAATTATATCTGTGAGCTCTCTTAATCTCTTCAGCCAACTTCAGATTTAAATGCCTACGGTTGTAGATACCAATTAAGGGATCAAGAATGTTTTCACGCCTAAGAGCAGAGACCTGATTAAGATCTGTAGCTGTTTGTAGAGCAAGTGTACCTACTAATAGTACGAAAATGGCACTAAAAAAGAACACTATCGGCATTACTAAAATAAAATAGTCATTGTATTTATCCCAATATATGATGTTATAACCTATGTAACCAAGTAGAAATAAAAAGATAAGAATACTTAAGAAGTTCCATCTTTGGCGAATTCCTCTTGCAGTTAATTGTGAAATAAGCCTACGTATGGGGAAAAAGGAGATGCCAAGAAGAGACGCTCCCAAAAATACGAGTATATTTGTGATTAAGGATATATCGTTTTGCATATTACCTCCATGTCAGATTCTATAAGTTTTCCTACTAAGCAAAAAAAGTTGGCGATCTGGCGGTCATAGCAATTCATTGCCTTAGACCCATGACTTTGCGTCCCATCCTTTCGGATAGTTTGCCTTTATCAACTTTCGGAGATGCTTATTCTATTTTTAAAGATACTTTCTTCTACTTATTTTATTCCCCAAAAGAATAAATATTAGACATTAATTTAAGGTTTTATTAAAGAAAAAGACCTTCAGGAAAAGGCCAAAGGGCTGGGAAATGTCTTGGCTCCCCTCACCTGAGCCAGAATAGAAAACAAACTTTTATGATAATAAACAATAAAGATATAAAAAGTGGCAAGCTGAAATTTATTTCACTATTTAGCCTGCCACTTTTTTCTTTGGCTTTATTTAGTTTTATTATCTATTACTCTAAACCTGTCATGTGTTTCTCTTACTCATTTCAGCTAATATAACTTATTGGCTCACTTTCTTGCTTCTTAAGGAATATAATAATCTATTTCCAATTTAGGACACTTAGAAGTATCAGCTGTATAATCAGAAGTATAAAAGTAAGCTATTGTATTAACCGAAGCTTCATCAATATCTTTTAACACTACCCCATAATTAGTTATGCTTCCATCTAACCAAGCCTGCACTAAGGTATCTATATCCCAGGATTTCCAGGCGA
>CAYTVM010000122.1:0-5668 GCA_964441685.1 uncultured Atribacterota bacterium
GTTTTTTTATATTACATTTATCGCTTTTTACAATTTCTGTAAATATCCTGGAAGCGTTTATAATACCTCCAACAGGTTTATTAAAATAAATTAGGTCTATTAGCGTCCTCTCTTTTGAACTGATATTTACTTCTTTATCTTTTACTTTTATTTTATCTATCCCATACATACGATTTTCCATTATCTTTATAAATTTATAAGATAAACCGCAAATTATCTTTTCCGTACGCTTTGTGGTATTTAGAATGTACACGGTTTGAAAAAGCTGCCCGGTAAATCCGTAATAGTTAAACATGGTCGAATATCCGACATAGTAGTTTTTCTTCGGAAAGAAAAGCGGCGGGATAAGCAATTCATCCACACCTGTTCCTTCTGGACCTGCTTCAAGAGGGGAAAAAACATATACGCCTGGTTTTATTAGTGAAAGTATTTTTTTCTTTTTGAGCCTAAAAACAATTTGTTTTCTATTCTCCGGTGAAAGATTAAACATTTGATCCATTTCTTTCGCCGTAACAATAGCCTTTTTTTCATAGGTCAAACGAGCTACAATATTCGTCTCTATCGGCCCTAAAATCTTATATGTATTTTTAGGGTTCATAGGTTATCTCCCAAATAACTTACCGTACTCTTTTTTACATTGATATTTTATCACAATAATCGGCAATGTCAAAATAAAGAATAAAAATAAAAGATTTGAAGATTTGGGGTAAGGTTGCGGGTTTTTAAATCCTCCCAGTACTTCCTTTAAAAATGATAGATTCCTACGTGCGCGAGAATGACATAAAGGGGAGCGGGAATGACAGAGGAGGATAAAAAAAGGCTGTCATTATTTACTTATCACCTTATTTACTTATCACCTTTTATTCCTCTTATTAATTGTGTACTATTATCTAAAAATTCTTCAGCAACTTTTAAGATTGTTTCTACTCCTATCTTGGACCATTGATCATAATAATCCGCACTTTCTCGTAAGGTTTTTGCTTTCTCTAATCCTTCAATTAAATGTAAAGGTAATAATTTTTCTTCTACATACAACGTTCGGATTGCCACAATTAAACAATGGTGACTTCTTTCTCTATAATTTTTAATATAAAGTAATGCCCTCGCTGAATGGAACATCGAATAATAACATTGTATAGTAGACCATTTATAATTATCATTTTTGAAAGTTATTTTTGCTTGTTCAAGGTCTGAAGCTGCTACCTTCGACTCTTTGTCGGCTAAGATCTTGCCTCGGGAAAATACTTTTATTTTTTGATTTCTTAAACACCTTTCAAATTCTGGATTCATCTTTTGCTTCCCATAAAACAATACCCCTTTCTATTTCTGCATAAAAAATCGGGTCAGTTTTTTCCATTTCTATATATTTTAATGGCGTCCTGGTAATTAATTGGACAATCTTTCCTTTAGAACTATTTTTTACTATTTCCCCAACTTCCGGTAAGGAATTGGTAACCACAAACAGATCAATATCACTGTCTTTGGTATTTTCTCCTCGACTCGAACTGCCATAGAGAATTATTTTTTGAGATTTTCTTCTCATCTTTTTTAATAATGAATTTAAGGATATAATAACTTTCAGGACCTTTAACTGCTTAATTATTGGGTGGTCAAAATTTATAGCATAGAGATACATCTTGCCTCTTTTTTTTCTTCTGATAAATCCTGCTTTTACTAAATCATTCAAGGCAAAATTTGTACCTGCTTTGCTTGTTTTAACGGCTATTTGAATTTCCCTGGAAAGATATTCTTCCCCTGATGTTTGGATTAGATATTCTAATATTTTTTGAGAATTTGTGGCAAAAAGAATCTTCTCCATATTTTTAATCGCTCCTCTGGCTAATATATTAGCCTATCGACTAATATTATAGTCATTTAATTATCATTTGTCAAACTCGGAAACCTGTCTAAACAGGCTGTTATCTATATACTGTATTGTTTGTCAATAGTCCTGCTTTTTTGGGAATATATTTTAGAATCAAAAAAAAGGAGGGAGTCTTTACTTTTTGGAGGGATGGATTCCCGCCTTCGCGGGAATGACATAAAGAGGAGCGGGAATACAAAAGAAGAATGTCCCCCATGATTCCTGTTTTAGAAAATAGTCAAGACTTTTTTCGATTATACCAGATAATAGTCAGGTTAGATCAGAGAGATATTCGCAATGATAGATAATATTTCACCCTCACCCTAACCCTCTCCCCTCAAGGGAGAGGGGATAATAAAAGAAGGGAGAAAAGTTTTTTAAAATATTTGTTGCAATGGGAAAAGAAGTGAGGTAAAATAGGTTTACGAAATTTTGTTCGCACCTGCTTATTGAGACATATTTTTAATAAAACATTAGAAAGGAAGGAAGTAAATTGTTCAAAAAACCGATGAAGATGAGAGATTTAGAAGTTTGGGGAGTCCCCTCTTATATTGTGGATATCTGGGAGAAGAGTTATTCTCCTTACCTGCTGCCGGTACAGGAAGAGGCGGTGAGGGATTATGGGGTGCTGGATTATGCTGGGGGCAATAACAGAAATAACTTATTAGTGATTGCGCCGACTTCGTCGGGGAAGACCTTCATCGGAGAGATGGCGGCCATTACCCAGGCTGTCCACAAGAAAAAGACCATTTATTTAGTCCCTTTACGTTCTTTGGCCGAAGAAAAATATCATCACTTTCGTGACCTTTATGCTGATTGTAATATCAACACTCTCATTTCTTCCCGGGACCGAAGGGAATACGATAAGAAAATTATTCAAGGAGATTATCAGGCAGTGGTCATGGTCTATGAAAAATTTAATTATTTCCTTCTGGAATATCCTGATTTTCTGCAGGATGTCTCCCTTCTTATCATCGATGAAATGCAGATGATAGATGACCCGGTCCGCGGTCCCCTTCTGGAAGAGATGATTACTTATATTAAAAAACATAAACCGGGACTTAGGATAATCGGCCTATCGGCATATTTAGATAATGAAGCCGGGCTCTTAAACTGGATTTCGGCTGATTCCCTGCTCTCTTGTAAGCGTCCGGTAGAATTACGAAAAGGGTTAGTGCGGGAAGGCACTTTTAAATATATCACCCATAATCATTATTATCGCGGAGAAGAGACTTTCTTTAATCCTGATGAAGTTCAAGATAATTGTTATCAAGATTATCTTAAAAAGACGGTTTCCTATTTTATAAAAAACGATGAGCCTACTCTCTTTTTCCTCCCTACCCGCAGAGACTCCCGAAGATGGGCCGGATGGCTGGCTGGAGAGATAGATGCTCCCCGGGCTGATGAGGCCATTTGCGAACTTTCCCGGCTGGAGGAGACCAGGTCCCGGAATGAGTTACTCTATCTATTAGAAAAAGGGATAGCCTATCATAATGCTGACCTTTCCTGGGAAGAAAGAAACCTGGTAGAGACCTATCTTAAAAAAGGAGAGATCAAGCTCATCTGCGCTACCACCACCCTGGCTATGGGAATAAATCTGCCTTTTAAAAATGTTATCCTCTCCATAAACAAATACACCGGTAATGACGGAGATTATCGAAATGGCTATCTGACCAGTCTAACCTTAACCGAGGTAGAGAATATGGGAGGAAGAGCAGGCAGATTAAATCAAAATGAGAAAGATAATTTTGGGCGGGCTATTTTTTTAGCCCATTCCCTTCTTTCCGAGACCGTTGTGCAGAATCTTTACTTTCATGCTTTGAAACCGGCCAATCCGGCCGGGACACCAAGGGTAAGTGACCCGGGAGCAAAATATTACGCTTCCCTAAAATCAGATACAGAAACACTCTACCGTCCCTCAAAGAAGGAGAAGAACTTGACTAATTTTCTTCTAAAGGAAATAGCCAGGGGAATAAATACCGAAGAAAAACTGAATTATCGATTGAAGGAATTAACTTCAGATGATGAAAAAAATGACCATTACTGGGTATTTAATTTTGAAGAAGATGACCTAAAGACAGAGATAAAGGGGGGATTAGAAGAATTGTTGAATGATGATTTAGTCAATTACGATAAAAAAGAACCCGAAAAGTTATCCCCTACCAGAGCGGGTATCCTGATTAATTCCCGGAGAATAAGCATAGATACTTATCTTCTCTTTAAAGGATATTTAGAAAACAAAAGAGGGAAGTTGAGCAATTTAGAGGTAATTACCTTATTGGCCAAAAGCAGTGAAGCTAAAAACATTCCTATACCCTTCCCTCAATTTAACCAGGGTACTGACTATTATAAAAAAGATAACTGGGAATATTTTTACCAGGATACGATGGCAGAGTTGGTCTCAGACCGGGGAGAAGAGGGTAAAGAAATTTATCAGGATATTTTGGAATTAGACGGAGAAAACCATCATCTGAAGATAGAAGATTATCTTTCTATCAAGAAAACCCTCCTGCTAAATGACTGGATAGGAGATAAAGAGATAAAAGAAATTGAGGAGGCGTACAAAATCTATGGTGGGGCCATACGAAAATTAGGGGAAGGCTTTTCCTGGCTGGCGGATTGCCTGGAGGCAATAGCATATGATTTGGGCTGGAGTAAAAAGGAGAATAAAAAAGAAGAATTGGCCGGAATAAAAATGCTCTCAGAAAGACTGGCCTGGGGAGTGGAGGAAGAGGGACTAAAGCTGGCGCGGATTCATATCCCCGGATTAAGCCGTTGTTATGTGAGAGCATTGCTAAGAGAGGGCTATGATGATGAGAAATGCCTGGGAGAATTATCTGAAGAAAGCCTGGCCAAGGTTGTGCCGGAGAGATTAGCCGAAAGAATTAAAAAAAGATTCCCTGCTTCCACTGCTCCTTCTTTTACTGAATCTTCTACTAAAAATGATAAACTTGTAACTAAAAATCGACAACCGAAAACTGAGAACATACAGACCGAAACTAATGACTCACAACTCGCACCTTGCACCTTGCAACCTGTTTTAGAAATTGATATCCACCGCCCGGATAGAATTATCTTTATGGGGAAAAAAATTGATGTAACCGCTACAGAATTTTCTTTAATTCATCTTTTGGCCCTGCACAACGGGCGGGTAATGAGTTATGATGAAATTTTAGATGAGCTTTGGAAAGATGAAGAATATGCTATCTATAACCGGGTAAGTTTCCATATCTCTAAAATAAGAAGAACTATTTTAAAAGCAATTGGAAAAAGCAAGATAAATGAAGAAAAAGTTAAAAATATTTTTGTAGTAGTTTCCAAGAGAGGGGTAATACTAAAACTAGAAACCGAAGAAATAGAAATAAATTAGTGCACAATATTAAGTCTTAATATTTAATATGCTTTAATCTCTATTTTATTGCTAAATATCTTTAAACTCCTCAGGAGATATTTTTGTATCTCTTAATATTTTTCTCAATAAAGATCTATCAATGTCTTGCCCTTTGTGAACTGGAATAATAATTATTCTATTATCTTAATGTTTTAGAAATACATGACTTCCTTTTTGCCTAATAATTTTAAAACCAACTTTTTCTAATATTTTTATTAACTCTAATCCTGTCAGTATGGGTAATTTGCTCATACTGCAATCTTTTGTATGCCAACTATTTCTTTAATGTAAGGCTCTCCTTCAACTTCAAGATATAGTTCTATAGCTTCTCTTATATTTTTAAGAACTTCGTCTACGGTTTTCCCCTGGGTATGACAACCTTTAAGTTCAAGTGCTGTCCCTATTAAATATCC
>CAYTVM010000123.1:0-1937 GCA_964441685.1 uncultured Atribacterota bacterium
TTGTGGCAAACCTGAGAATTGTAAACTTAACCAAAAGATTTAGTGAAGTCCTGGCTGTGGATAATATAAACTTGGAAGTGGCTGATGGTGAATTTGTCACCCTGCTCGGCCCTTCAGGTTGTGGGAAGACAACCACCTTAAGAACTATTGCAGGATTCTGCTATCCTGACGAGGGTGAGATCTTTTTTGGAGATAAGATCATGAACAATATTTCCCCAAACAAGCGGAATACCGCCATGTGCTTCCAATCCTATGCCTTATTTCCCCATATGTCCGTCTGGAACAACATAAGCTTCGGCTTGAAAATGCAGAAAATTTCACAACAGGAACAGAAGAAAAGAGTCTCAAAAGTGATGGGGATGTTGGGAATTGAAGGTTTGGAAAAACGCAAACCCGGGGAGCTGTCAGGAGGGCAGCAGCAACGGGTCGCTCTGGCAAGAGCTATCGTAACAGAGCCTCAGGTTCTACTTTTTGATGAACCGCTTTCTAACCTGGATGCCAAGTTACGTGTACAGGTGCGGGTTGAGATACGGGAAATGCAAAAACGTTTGGGAATAACAACTATCTATGTAACCCATGACCAGGATGAGGCCCTGGCGATATCGGACAGGATTGTGGTTATGAACCGAGGTCATATTGAACAGTTAGGGGACCCCTACACCATCTACCGGAATCCTGAAACCAGTTTTGTGGCTGGATTTATCGGTCTGGCAAATATCTATGAAGGAACCATAGTAGCCAGAGATGGCAGTCGGTATACCGTGGAAGCTCCTTTTGGAAAGGTAGTGATCGTCTCCGATGGCCAGAAGATACTTAAAGCGAGTAAAACGGTGAAGTTCGTCTGGCGACCCGAGGATATGAAGATCTATACCCAGGGAGCACCGAATAGAGTCAAGGGGAAAATTCTACAGGCTGTATTCATGGGAAATATTACCGACATCTTCCTGGATGTTCAGGGAAACAAGATGCGTGCTCAAATTGATGAATCCAGGAAACTCATTACGGGAGACGTCATTGAGTTCAGTATCCCCGAAGACGCCTTTAGTATCTTGAGGAGGTAAAAGATGAAAGAAAAGGGGATTTCGCCCATAGATATTCTGATGCTTTTTCCAGGTGTGGGATTCATCCTCTTGTTTATTGGATCCTCAATCTTCCTTACTCTTGCGCAAAGCTTCGGCCTCTTTAGTATCACAGGAAAATCGGTATTCACCTTAGAAAACTGGAAAGTGATATTGCAAACCAGAGAATCCATGGATTCTCTGTTCTTTTCCCTCAAGATGGGTCTTTTAAGTTCGATAGGTACTGTAGTAATTGCCTTTCCCATCGCCTTGTTCTTCAGAAAAGGTGGAACCGGAAAAGGAATCCTGGGTTCTATCATCAAAGTGCCGCTCTTTATACCTGCCCTGGTGGCAGCTTTTCTCATCCTGAACCTTATTTCCTACCATGGGCTGGTGAATACTGCACTCATGCGGCTTAATCTGATCAATGAGCCATTGCGCATGCTCAATGACAAATTCGGATGGGGGGTGGTATTCATTCAGATCTGGAAGAACCTGCCCTTTGTGCTACTGATCGTGATGGCAGCGTTAGCGTCGATAAGGGATGATACCATCGATGCAGCGAAAAATCTGGGGGCAGGGTACTGGTCGATATTGTTCAGGATCTATATTCCCTTGGCCATGCCCGGGATATTGGTTTCTATGATCCTAATGTTTATCAAGGCCTTTGGAGATTTTCCCATATGCAGTGTCGCAGGACCGATCTACCCCTCTTCTATGGCACAACGGATGCAGATCATGGCCACCATATATCAGGAATGGGATCAGGCAGCTGTATTGGGAGTGATCATTATCGTAACCGCGTTCATTGTTATTTGGGCCTATTCACGATTCGCGGAACTTTTTAAGGGAGAGGTTTAGTATGGCTTCAACAGATAG
>CAYTVM010000123.1:2037-5643 GCA_964441685.1 uncultured Atribacterota bacterium
AGGGTCTTCGCCGCATTCGGATTGAGCCAAACGTTTTTTGGCCTGGTGCTTGCACACACGCTCATGAGCATACCCTATATGATCCGGGTGATGACCACCAGTTTCCAGGCAATCCCTCAAGACGTGATAGACGCGGCAGAGAATTTAGGGGCTAATACTTTTGTTAAAATCAGGGATATCTTCTTGCCTATGATTCGTCCTGGATTGCTGGCAGGTATGATCTTTGCGTTTACTGTCAGTATTGAAGAGTTCAACCTGACTTTTATTATCGGTACCCCTACCTTCGAGACCATACCTACCATTCTCTATTCATTTATGGGGTATAATTTCGTACGAACCAATGCCTCAGTAGTGGCGCTGCTCATGATGACACCGAATATTATCATGCTCTTTATCGTGGAGCGTTTTCTAAAATCTGACTATTTAGCAGCATCCTTAGGGAAAATGTGATGCTGATGAATAAAAATATAAAGCGGAGGTACTGATTATTAGAATAATAGGTTTCTTAAAAAATCAAAAAAATCCCTGTAGCCATACCCTAAAAAAAAGAAATCGTCCTTTAAATAACAGGGAGCTCATAAGAGGAGGTGAGATAGAAGTAAAAAAATACTCCTAAGTGTTTTTTAAAATTTTAAAATGTTTTTTTGGAGGTAAAGAATGAAAAGTAATTTAAAAACTGGTTTGTTTATTTTTTTAGTGATTTTCTTGTTTTCGTGCATCTTCCTAACTTCTTTTGCAGCAGAAAAAGAATATAAAATCTATGTAGTAGTCCATGGTGGTATTGCGGACCCATTCTGGAAAGTATGTGAGAAAGGGGCACTCGATGCAGGGGCTCTATATGACGATTTAGAAGTAATTTATACCGGACCTCCAGTATTTAAACTTGAAGAGTTTATGGCCTATATAGAGGCAGCATTGGCAAGCGAACCCGATGCTTTAGTTTGCACCTTGACTGCACCTGAAGCTATGGATGAATCCCTTCGGGCAGAAATTGCTAAAGGTCTACCGGTAGTATCCATCAATGCACCAGACCTTAGAGAACCTGAAGAAGCAAGGATACCTGTTTTAACCTATGTTGGTGAAGATAGCTACTTTATTGGAGTCGCCGCAGCTCAGGAGACATTAAAAAGATTTACTCCCAAACGCGCAATATTTGCTAACCACCATCCAGGAGCCACCAACATCGAAGCAAGGGGAAAAGGGTATATAGATACCCTGAAAGCAAAAGGGGTAATGGTAGAATCTCTGGACATTACCGAGGATGCAGTTAAAGGTGCCGAGGCAGTAGCTGCTTATTTAAAAGCACATCCGGAAACTGATGCAATTTTCTGCTCAAACACTATGCGTACAGAGACGATTATCCCGCGCTTAGAGGCAGACGGAATAAAAGTAGGAGTAGATGTAAAGATTGCCCAGATGGATGCCTCTTCTAAAATACTTGAATACATCCAGGAAGGTAAAGTAATGTTTACTATGGATCAGCAGCAATACCTGCAGGGTTACCTGGGAGTAGTATTTGCCTATTTAAATGCAAAGTATGGATATATTCCTCCCCCAGCTCCGGTCTCCACAGGTCCAGCTGTCATTACCGCAGAGAATATTCCTGACCTAGAGGGTTTAGTTAAAGAAGGATATAGGTAAATCTTGACTGTAAACGGTGATCATTAAATGTGTTGGGTGGTACTTAAAAAAAATAGTGCTACCCAACATGATATAAAAATAACTATCAGGAGGAAGTGATGGAAAAATCGAAGAACCAAATAGAAGTTGAAGCCCGAGGGCAATTTTTAAGTTTCTCTCAGATACGTCGGTGGCCTGAATTTGGAGTGATACTTGCTTTCCTGATATTATTTATATTTTTCTCCATTTTTTCATCAAAATTTTTAACCTTACGCAATATTACCGGAATACTTACTATCGTTTCAGAATTAGGAATTATGGCTATCGGTGTGGCATTTTTAATGATTGCCGGAGAATTTGATCTTTCAGTGAGTAGTGTTTATGCGTTATCAGGTTTTTTATTTGTCACTTTAGCTAATAAATATAATTCACCATCAGCCTTTATTATCACCATGGCTATAGCAGCCTTTATCGGAATTTGTAATGGGATAATAACCTTGCGTGCACGTATTCCCTCTTTTATTGCCACTTTGGGTATGCAATTGTTACTAAGAGGATCACTTTTGGCGGTTACGGGAGGCGAGTCGGTTAGCTATAAAAGTGATGCTATTATGCCTACCCTACTAACCCGATTTATGGGCAATGGTTTTCGACCTTCTCATATCTGGTTCTTCTTACTCACCCTACTATTCTCGCTCGTCCTTACTAATACACGTTATGGGAACTGGGTATTTGCAACCGGTGGGAACAAAGAAGTAGCCAGGGCAATGGGAGTAAATGTAAACAAAGTAAAAGTAACAAATTTCATGTTATCATCCCTAATGGCTTCATTATCAGGTTGTATTGTCATTAGTAGATTTAATCTGGCTAACGCATCATTTGGAACAGGCATGGAATTGGAAGCAATTGCCTCGGCGGTTATCGGAGGAACCCTCTTAACCGGAGGTTATGGAACAATTATTGGCGTATTTTTCGGAGCATTTCTTATGGGCATGATGAGGACTGGTCTAATAATGATAGGAGCACCTGCTTATTGGTACCAAGCATTCGTAGGTGCAATTTTAATCATAGCAGCAACCATCAATCTTAAACTTAGCCATTTAGAGATGTAAGGGTAAAAGGGGGTCATAACTTATGCAGAAAGCTATATCATTAGCAAAAATGGTCAATATAGAAAAATATTTTGGAGCAGCTCAGGCATTAAACAAGGTGAATATTGAGATTCAATCTGAAGAAATCTTGGGTCTTTTAGGAGATAATGGAGCGGGTAAGTCTACTCTTATTAAAATTCTTGCCGGTGTTTTTCCTCCAGACAAAGGTCAAATATTTTTTGAAGGCGAACGGGTAAATTTTTCATCTCCAAGAGATGCAAGGGCAAGGGGGATTGAAACAGTTCATCAGGCACTATCTTTGGTAGATATAATGAGTATCTCCAGGAACTTTTTCTTGGGAAGGGAACCATGCAGAAGAGTAGGGCCGATTCATTTGCTTGATAGAAAAAAGATGAACAAAGAATGCGAAAAAGCGGTTACGGGATTAGGTGTAAGGGTAAGATCCCCAAATGAATTTGTATCGATTTTATCCGGAGGAGAAAGACAGGCAATATCCATAGGAAGAGCAATGCATTTTAAAGTCAAACTCCTTATTCTGGATGAACCTCTTGCAGCTTTATCGGTTAGAGAAACCAGAGAAGTGCTTAGACAGGTAGAAAAAGTAAGGGAGTCAGGAGTTTCAGTTATTTTTATCACTCATAATGTTTATCATGTTTATCCTGTGGCGGAAAGATTTGTGATGTTAGACAGGGGGATAAAAATAGGAGAAGTATATAAAAAGGATGCTAGTCCGGAAGATATTATAGAGATCATAGCCTCCGGAAAGATGGGAAAGGTATTAAATACTTGAAAATTAGAGTAAGGTTTCTAATTTACATCATATTTTTTAGGAGATACACCAATGAATTCTCGAGAAAGAGTAAGAAAAGCCCTT
>CAYTVM010000124.1:0-2361 GCA_964441685.1 uncultured Atribacterota bacterium
GACCACCACAAGAGTTAATTGAGAAGTTTAAGGCTATTGCTGTTGCAACAGTTTATGAAGCTTCGGGTAGGAAAGGATTTGTAAACCCTAAAATTAAACCGATATTTAGAGGGATGAAGTTGTGCGGCCCTGCTTTTACGGTTCAAACTGCTCCAGGAGACAATCTTATGTTGCACAAAGCTTTAGAAAAAGCCCAGGAAGGAGACATTATAGTAGCAACAGTTGGTGATGAGTATGAATATGGATATTGGGGTGATTTAATGGCTACTCAAGCTAAAGCAAAGAAATTAGGTGGATTGGCCATTGACGGATGTGTTAGGGATTCTGAGGAAATTATCGAGATGGGATTTCCCATATTTTCCAGAGGGCTAGCTATCCGTGGAACAGTAAAAGCTTCTTTAGGACTTATAAATTATCCCATTAATTTTGGTGGAAATGGGATTAATCCTGGAGACCTCATCTTGGGTGATGATGATGGAATAGTTGTAGTTAAATTTCAAGACTGCCAAGAAGTATTAGCTAAATCTAAAGAAAGAATTCAAAAAGAAGAAGTGAAAGCAAAAGCTCTTATGAATGGAGTAACTAGTGTAAAGTACAATAATTTAGATAAAATTTTCGAATCCTTGAATTTAAGAGAGGAATAATGCTGTTATGGTCACTGAAAAAGAATTAAGAAAAATAGCCACGGAAATATTAAAGGCTTATGGAGAAAATGAAAGTAATGCATCATTAGCGGCTGATTGCTTGGTAAAGGCTGACCTGCGGGGAATTTCTACCCATGGCACTTATCTATTAATTTCTATGTTTGATCGAATTCAAGCCGGTATGTTACAAATTCCCACTCAAATCACTTTAGTAAAAGACAATGACAATGACGCAACTTCAATAATTGATGGTGGAAATGGGTTAGGGCAATTAGCAGCAAGACGGGCAATGGAGATAAGTATTGATAAAGCAAATAATTTTGGAATTGCAACAACCTTGGTAAAAAATACTAACAATATTAGTTTCTTAGGTTATTATACTGATTTAGCTTCTCAAAAAGGAATGATTGGGTTTGTTGGTAGCAATGCAGCTTCTTCAATGGCACCATGGGGTAGTACTGAAGTTTTTATCGGTACAAATCCCTTTTCGGTTTCCATACCTGCCAAAAATGAAAGGCCAATTATTCTGGATATGTCCTCAAGTGTTGTTGCTCGTGGAAAAATTAGAAAAGCTTCACGCAACAAAGAAAAAATTCCCTTAGGTTGGGCAATTGATCAGCAAGGTAACCCCACATCGAATCCTGAAGAGGCATTAAAAGGTTCATTACTACCAATTGCAGGCCCTAAGGGTTCAGCTTTAGCTATTGTTATCGATATTATCACAGGGATGCTGTCAGGATCAAAATATGGATCGGATGTAAGAACATTTCATAAATTAGAAGGACCAACGGGGGTTGGAGTGTTTTGTATGGCTATTGATATTAGCCACTTTGTTGAGTTAGAAACTTTTTATTCGAGAATTGATCATTATATTCGGTCTATCAAAAATTTAAAAAAAGCAAAAGATACCTCAGAAATTTATTTACCTGGAGAGATAGAATTTCAGAGAGAAGGGAAAGCCAGAGAAGAAGGGATCGAATTTAGTTCCCAAACGGGAAAGAAGCTAAATGATATCTTGGTCAAATTAGGCAGCAATTTGAGGTTATAAAATAAAAAGGGGCATAATCGATGAAATGGATAATGAGAGTAAACATGCGAAATGGGAAAATTGAAAAATGTAAAGTTACGGCCGAAGAAGAACATTGGGGTGGTCGATTATTAATTTCCAAGTTACTCTTAAGAGAAGTGCCTCCCACTTGTGAACCGCTGGGTCGCTACAATAAATTAATATTTTCCTCAGGTCTGATTGCTGATACTGCAATCACGACGACTGGTCAACTTTCTATTGGAGGAAAGAGTCCTTTAACAGGTGGAGTGAAAGAGAGTAATGTTGGAGGATCGGCAGGAAGGAAAATTACCAATTTAGGCTTCAAGGCTTTAGTAATCGAAGATATTCCCAAAGAAACCTTGACTCAATGTTTTTTTCTATCTTCTAACAATGCTGAGATTATTAATTTTCCTGAGCTAAAGCATAAAACCGTTGAAGATACCATCAGCATCATTAGAAAAAAATACGGACCACGCGTTGGTATTATCACTATCGGACCAGCAGGCGAGATGAAGTTATATGCTGCAGGAATTGCAGTTACCGATGATAAGGATATTCAACTTAGATATGCTGCAAGAGGTGGTCTTGGGGCATTGATGGGCTCCAAAGGATTAAAGGCCATTATTCTTGATGATACTGGGGCTGAAAAACCTGAATATTTCGATTCAG
>CAYTVM010000124.1:2461-5629 GCA_964441685.1 uncultured Atribacterota bacterium
AAGGCCATTATTCTTGATGATACTGGGGCTGAAAAACCTGAATATTTCGATTCAGAGCTGTTAACAAAGACGGGAAAAGAGATCAATCAATTTTTAAGAAAAGACCCTAAAACTGAAAATAGAAATATGTATGGAACACCAGCCATTATGCAACTGGCAAATGAACTTGGTTTATTACCTACCAGAAATTTTTCTTCTGGAAATTTTGAAGATATACAAAATATAACCGGTGAAAGAGTTAGAGAAGTCATTTTAGAACGCGGTGGAGCAGGTCGTGCTGGACATTTTTGTGTAAAGGGATGTGCTATTCAATGTTGCAATGTTTTTCCGAATGTAAAAGGAAAAAAGACTGTAGCTTCAATTCAATATGAAAATATAGCCCTTCTGGGTCCAAACTGCGGTATTGGCAATTTAGATGATATAGCAGAAATGAATAATTTATGCAATCAGGTTGGCGTAGATGCAATAGAAACAGGAGCTGCAATAGGCGTATTAATGGAATCAGGAGAAATTGCTTTTGGGGATGCGGAAGCAGCAAAGGATATTATAAATCAGATAGGTAAGGGAACTTATATTGGCCGCATTATAGGAAACGGAACAAAACTAACCGGCCAGGTATTTGGAGCAAAGAGAATTCCTGCGATAAAGGGACAAGCCATTCCTGGTTATGACCCTAGAGCACTAAAAGGTAATGGAATTACTTACTTTACTTCCCCGATGGCAGCAGATCATACGGCCGGGAATACTTTCGGAACAGCTGGAAAAATTAATCCTTTGAGCGGTAATGGGCAAATAGAAAATTCTAAAAAATTACAACTAAGAGTAGCGCTTTTAGATACATTAGGACTTTGTTTGTTTGTAAGACCACCATTTGTAAAGCACCCTGAATTTTTTATATCTCTTTTAAAGGGTAGGTATGGATGGCAATTGGAATTAGAAGATATCAAAAAAATTGCCGAAGATGTATTACAGACAGAAAGAGAGTTTAATAAAAAAGCGGGTGTTTCTGAAGAATTTTGGTCTTTCCCTGAATTTATGAGAGAGGAACCTTTGCCTCCGAATGATACCGTATTTGATATATCCCCAGAAGAAATAAAAAGAATATGGGATGTTAAAATTCCAATTGATGAATTTTAATAAATATTTAAACGAAAAGAAAGGAGCTTTATGATGCTACTGAAAGACCGTGTTGCCATTGTTACCGGAGCAGGTAAAGGCTTGGGCCAAGGCATTGCCGAAGAATTTTTTAAAGAAGGCGCCCTATTGGCCTTGTTTGATATCCAATATGGCTTAATAGACGATCTTGCAAAGACATTGGATTCTTCCGGGGAAAGAGTTTTGGCTATCAAAGCTGATGTGACGGATGAAATGATGATCAAAGATAGTATGGCAAAGGTGTTTAATAAATTTGGTAAGATTGATATCTTGGTAAATAATGCCGGAATTTCTTTACACAAACCAATCAAAGAAATGTCGGTGGAAGACTTTAACAAGGTGATCAATATTAATCTAAACGGTACATTTATCTGCAGCAAAAGTGTCATTCCTTACATGGAAAAACAGAAAAGGGGTAAGATTGTCAACATTGCTTCTTTAGCCGGCAGAACAGGCCGACCGGGAGTTGGAGTTAACTATGCTGCTTCCAAGGCCGGCGTTATCGGTTTAACCCAGACCCTGGCACGGGAACTTGGTCCCAGTGGAATTTATGTCAATTCCATCTGTCCGGGTCCCATATTAACGGAACAGACTAGACAATATCCGGCCGAAGTTTTTGCCAGCTGGAATGCTGGTCGCGCGATCCAAAAAGATGGTTTACCGGAGGATATTGCTCAGTTAGCTGTTTTTCTATCTTCCGATAAATCGGACTGGATTACCGGTATTGCCCTTGATATTAATGGTGGAATTTTAATAAGGTAAGGTTAAAAATAGATGGAGGTAAAGATATGTCAAAGGTGAAAATTGTTCACATAAAAGATGTAAAAGGAGAAAGGCGAGAGCCGCCCAGAACTTCATGGATATTGGTTTCGGAAAAAACCGTCGGTTCAAAAAATATTGCTATGGGTGTCAATGAAACCTATCCGGGTGGCATGGTTCCGGAGCACAAACACGATATTCAAGAGGAAGTGATGTATTTTGTAGCAGGAGAAGGTAAATTTGTTACCGAAGATGAGGAAATTGATCTTAGTCCGGGAACTGTGGTGTATAATCCCCCAGGAAAATTCCATAAAATTTTAAACACCGGGGATGAAGTACTGCGATTTGTCTGGATTTATTCTCCCCAATTGCCTAGCCATAGAAAGTAAGACAGGGCATGTAATATTATAAATTCAATACTTAATTAAAAGAAAGAAGGTGTAAAAAGGATGAGTAAATGGAATTTACCTCCGCAGGGAGGCCATATGGAAAAACCGGATAAGATTTATTTTCAGACCATGACCAAGAAAGATGTGGAAGAAAGGTTAAAGAAGAATGATATTCTTCTTATTCCCTTAGGTTCCACCGAGAATCATGGTGATGCCCAACCCTATGGTGAGGATGTCTTTATCGTAACACGCATGTGTGAGCTGATTGCCCAGAAAACTGGCTGTACCGTTAGCGAGCCAGTTTGGTTTGCTTCTCACCCCTTTTCCCATTTAGGGCAGAAAGGAACTGTTCCCATTCCGGATGATGTCAATTCTGCTTACATAAGAGCTATTATATCCGGTTTTTGGAATACCGGCTTTCGAAAACAGATCATTATGAGCAGTCATGGACAGGAATACATTATCCCATCTGCCATTCAAGAATGGGGCAAAAAGTATCAAGTACCGGCAGTTATTATCTTTCTGGATGTACCCAAAATTATGGGAGAAGGCTTGAAGGATAAAGCCCATGGCGGTGAATTTGAAACCGTATTTCGACATGGCGATGAAGCAGAAAATTCTATCTGTTTGGCTCTATTCCCGGAATTTGTACAAATGGAAAATGCGGTAGATACGAAAACATGGGGTTTCTTACCGGAAGGACATATAGATAAAGGAGGCGATATTTACAATTATCCGATTCCCGGTCAAAGTCACATTGGTGGTGGCGGTATTGAATGTGTCGTTTATCCGGAAGGTGTTTTAGGCAAGCCATCCCTGGCTAAAGCCGAAAAAGCCTTTAAGGCAATTATCACCTACCTGGATT
>CAYTVM010000125.1:0-5627 GCA_964441685.1 uncultured Atribacterota bacterium
AGCAGGGTTATTATATTGGTAAATACGAAATGGTTCCGGACATTGATGATTTAGACAAGAATACGCAAAACCAAATGCTTGAATATGTTAAAGCACTCACTGCTGAAATTAGTGGGAAATTTATAGGTTCTGAAAACTATATTCAATATATCCAAAGCATGAAGGATTTGGAGCAACTTATTGGATATTTGATGCAGTTCATCAATATACCCGGTTACGAAAAACAAGAGTTATTGGAAATTAGATCCAGAAGAAAGAAAAGCTTAAAGTTTTTAGATATTCTAATACAACAAAAGGAAAATATCGAATTTCAAATGGAGATGAATGCCAAGTTAACCGGTGAAGTCAATAAACAATATAGAGAAAAAATGCTGAGAGAACAATTAAAGGCGATACAGGAAGAATTAAATGAAGGCAAGCAATCAGAAAGTAAAAAGAAGGATTATTTGCAATTAATCAATGAATCTAAGATGCCCGAAGATGTTAAAGAAATTGCCCGGGAAGAATATGAAAAACTACAAAATCAAAGTCAGAATAGTATGGAGACGAATGTGATTAGAAACTATTTAGATTTATTGACCTCACTTCCCTGGGGGAAAAGTAGTGCAAAGGAAGTAGATATTAAAGAAGCTAAAAATATTTTAGAGAAAGATCACTATGGGCTGAATAAGGTTAAGGAAAGAATCATTCAACATTTAACCGTTATGAAGCTTAAGAATAATCAACAGGGTTCAATACTCCTTCTAGTTGGACCTCCGGGAACCGGAAAGACCAGCCTGGGAAAAAGTATTGCAAAAGTGCTTCAAAGGGAATATGTGAGAATTAGTCTTGGAGGAATAAGAGATGAAGCAGAGATAAGAGGTCATAGGCGAACTTATGTCGGTGCTCTTCCGGGAAGAATTATACAGGGAATCAAGAAAGCAGGAACCAATAATCCGGTGTTCATATTGGATGAAGTTGATAAGCTGTTGGCTTCTAATATGGGAGATCCCGCAAGTGCATTATTGGAAGTTTTAGACCCTGAACAAAATAATTCGTTTTCGGATCATTATTTGGAAGTTCCCTATGATTTATCTGATGTATTTTTTATCGGAACAGCAAATTCCCTGAGGGAAATTCCGGAGCCGCTTAAAGATAGAATGGAAATCATTCAGATTAACAGCTATACCACAACAGAAAAATTTCACATAGCGAAAGATCATCTGATTGATGAAGTGTTGGAGAGTCATGGCCTTACACATGAGAAATTAAAGATAGAAGATGATGCGTTGAAGGCAATTATAGACAAATATACCCGGGAAGCCGGAGTGAGAGGGATTAAAAAACAATTATCAGCGATAGCCAGGTATGCAACAGAAAAAATTGTGGTTGATGAGGTGGAACTTCCTTATATTGTCAAAGAAGATATGTTATTTGATATTTTAGGACCTGAAGTTTCAACTTATGATAAAGTTAAGAAATCAAATCCCCTCGGAGTGGTTACCGGATTAGCCTGGACACCGGTTGGTGGGGATATTCTATTCATTGAGAGTGCCTTTATGCCGGGAAAAGGTGAGTTAATGTTAACGGGACAGTTAGGTGATGTTATGAAAGAGTCAGCTAAGATATCTCAAAGTTTGATTAGGTCGAGATTGGTTCTAAGGTTAAAGGGTATAGATTTTGATAAACATGACCTTCACATTCACATACCGCAGGGCTCTATACCCAAGGATGGACCATCGGCAGGCGTGACACTATTTACCTCGATAGCTTCACTATTTACAGGAATACCCGTAGATCCTAAAACAGCCATGACCGGTGAAATATCTTTGAGAGGGGCAGTGCTTCCCGTAGGAGGAATTAAAGAAAAAGTAATAGCAGCACATCGTTCCGGAATCAAAAAAATACTTCTTCCTTTGGAAAATAAAAAGGACCTTTACGATGTTCCGGATGAAGTCAAGAAAGATATACAGTTTATTTTTATCGAAACCATAGAAGAATTAATTCACGAGACATTGGGTATTAAATTGCCAGAAGCAAATAAATTACATCTTCGCATGATGGATACGATAGATATCGACTCTGAAAGTGAAAGCATACATGAAAGGACAAGAAAAGGGACATTTAGTTTGACATAATCCGTTAAAGTTCACGCAATAAATAAGGATAGTTTTATGTCAAGAAACTAAAAAGCTAAAAAACAGTATGATAGAAAGACATGGGGAAATATAAACCCATGTCTTTAATTTTATGATTTTCTCTTCATTTGATCAGTCAATTCCAATCGAGTAAATAACCAGGGTGCCCCAAAACTGATCCACATACCCAATAGCAAATAACGGAAAAACCGGCATAATTGATAGAAGGCTTGGCCCTCCGAAGGAAGGATTAATTTCAATCCAAGATATAGTATCCCTATTCCAAAAAGCCCAAGTAAAAAACTGTAAAGCCGTTGTAGCCAGCTCCCCGGTCGAATTCCTCCAATAGAAGACGAAAATAATAGCAGACCATAGCCAATACCGATTAAAGCGGCCACCCCACTGATAATATCCGGTGATGATTGAATTTTTAATAAAATTACCGGAAATAGCGTAATGCCAATGATTTTAAATATCGTATTCTTCTGAATGAAATCAAGTTTGATATTCGAAAAAATAAAATAACTTAAGCCGAGAATGAGTCCGCCCAATAGCCATCCTCCCAGGGCATCGGTAGGAAAATGGACCCCTAGATAGATCCGGGAAAATCCAATCAAAAGAATCAATAAAACAGAAAAGTAACGAATCCAGGTTTGCTTTTTCCAATAAGCTATAGCTATGCTCCCCCAGACCACCATAGATGACTGGGCATGACCGCTGGGGAAACCGTATCCATAGGCATGAGCCTTTTGAATTTCCGGTAAAATATCGAAAGGGCGGGGCTGCTGAAATATTTCTTTTACTCCGGAATTAACATAAAGGGATAATAAAAAGATAATTCCGACCCGTATTCCCAAATAAAAATCAACACACCAAATGAGGAAGGAGAATAAAAGTAAATAAAATAATTCTTCTCCGAGTGAAGTAATAACTCGAAAAAAAGAATCCAACAAAGGTGTGCTCATCTGTTGAATCATAATAATGAAATCTAATCCCCACTGAAAAATGGCATCCATTCTGGTACCTTCCTTATTAACGATAATAATTTATTATATCAAAAATTACCGAAAAATGTTCTTTTTCAAAAAAAAATCATTTATACTTCCAAAATGGTAATACAAAACAACAATTGACATATTAACACTCTATATATAAAATGTAGTTATATATA
Source organism: uncultured Atribacterota bacterium (assembly GCA_964441685.1). GTDB lineage: Bacteria > Atribacterota > Phoenicimicrobiia > Phoenicimicrobiales > Phoenicimicrobiaceae > Sediminicultor. The sequence continues at coordinate 3,289 of CAYTVM010000125.1, forward strand.
TGATAATCAGCTGCTATCTCAAGATTTATACTCTATAGATTTAACATACTAACCAACTTTATCAAGAAAAACGATGAGAATAAATAAGAAAATAATTAATTTCAACTAAAATAAAGCAGTAGGATGGCCGGATTATTGTTTGTTAAAAAATTATATTAAATCTCTTGGATATGAATATTATTAATAGGAGGAGAAAAAATGAATATTTATAAGTATGCTATGCAATTGGAAAAAGACAGTGAAAATTATTATACCAAACTGATGAGCAAAACAGATGATGTAGGCCTGCAAACGATATTAAAAATGTTGGCAGGAGAAGAAGCGAAACATTTTAGTATTGTAGAACAGATGATGAAAAACAATACTCACCCGGAATTAATAGAAACAAACCTATTAAAGAATGTCAGAAACATTTTTGAGAAAATTAAAGGGAAAAAACTGAAATTTAACTTTGATTTAACACAGGCAGATTTCTATCGTAAAGCCCAGGAATTTGAAGAAAAGAGTTATCGGCATTATTTAGAGATGAGCGATAAGGTAGAGGTAGAAGCACAGAAGAACCTACTTTTAAAGTTGGCGGAAGAAGAAAAAAAGCATATGTTTTTACTGGAAAACCTGTTTGAATTTGTATCCCGACCCGAAACATGGATTGAGAATGCAGAATTTAATCATTTGGTTGAATATTAAAGCATAGACTATAAAATAATATTATCTAAGCTAGTTGCGAGACATGACTTCAGGTAACTCTATCATATTATTAAAAGCGAGAAAAAGCTATAATGAAATATGATTTTAACAAGATTGTAAATCGTAGCAAATACCATTCGGTGAAATGGGATGAATTAGAAACAATCTTTGGTGCTCAAGATGTTCTTCCTATGTGGGTTGCCGATATGGAGTTTAGGTCACCTAAACCGGTCATTGAGGCTATCAAAAAGGCAGCAGAACATGGTATTTACGGTTATACCTCAAGACCAGATTCCTATTACCAGGCAATCATTGATTGGATAGAAAAAAAACATCATTGGAAAGTAAAAAAAGATTGGTTAGCTTATGGTCCGGGAGTTGTTCCTGCCTTGTGTTTTATTATCAGAGCTTTTACTCAACCTGGTGATAAGGTTATGGTCCAACCACCGGTTTATTATCCCTTTTTTCAAGCAATAAAAAATAATGGCTGCCATATAGTAAATAATCCCTTAAAGGTTGAGAGTAATAAATATGTGATGGATTTTGAAGATTTAGAAAGAAAGATTGATGACCCACGGATAAAAATATTAATTCTTTGCAGCCCGCATAATCCTGTAGGACGGGTTTGGCAAAAAGAAGAGCTTAGCAGATTGGGAGAGATTTGTTTAAAACATCACTTAATGGTAGTTTGTGATGAAATCCATGCTGATATTATATTTAAAGGATGCAAGCATACCCCTTTTGCTTCTATTTCCAAGGAATTTTCTCAAAATTCCATTACCTGCACTGCTCCCAGCAAAACCTTTAATTTGGCAGGGCTTCAGACTTCATCCATCATTATTCCCAATAAAAAATATTATGGAATTTATAATAATATGCTAGATAGCTTAGGACTAAATGAAAACAATTATTTTGGTCTTATAGCCTTAGAAACAGCATATAGATATGGCGAAGAATGGCTTAGTCAATTATTATTTTATTTACACGAAAATTTAGAATTCTTGATTGAATATTTTAAAGAAAGAATTCCTAAAATTAAAGTAATAAAACCCGAGGGAACTTTTTTGGTCTGGTTAGATTGCCGGCAATTAGGGTTCAATGTTAAGAGCCTGAATGATTTTATGCTTAAAAAAGCTAAGATTGCACTTGATGATGGAAATTGGTTTGGAAAAGAGGGGGAAGGTTTTATGAGGATAAATATTGCTTGCCCCCGGTCTTTCCTGGAGGAAGGTTTAAAAAGAATAGAAAGAGCGGTTAATGGTCTATGAGACCGAGTACTTTCTATTAGCAGTACAAACTCATCTGGGACCACCTGACCTTGAAGAAATTGAGATTATAACAAGCTTAAAAAAGTAAAAGAGGTTCAATTTGATCGGATTTCTAGCAAAGTACTTCCTGCTGTACCATACTTATAGGGGCAAAGATTGAGAGATAGAGAAAATGAGTTTGCTTCTTATTTTAAGTATGGTACAGTCTATTTGGTAAGATCTCTGATAAGTATAGAGAAGTGTTGTGTTTGTCTTAGAAACCTTAGGAACAGAGACCGGGAAAATGATTTGAGAAAGAAAATCTCGTTACTTCGTGAAGAAGGCGGGATTTTTCTTTTTAGAAAATAATTATATTTTAGTTGTCTTATATCTAAAAATACTATA
>CAYTVM010000126.1:0-5626 GCA_964441685.1 uncultured Atribacterota bacterium
AATAAAGGCTTTTAATTCTCTGGAAGAAATGCTTCCCGAGGTAGATGTCATTGATGTTTGTACCCCGGGATATGCTCATGAGGAAGTGTCTATGGCATCTTTAGAAGCAGGAAAACATATAGTAGTTGAAAAGCCTTTTACCGGATACTTTGGACCTCAAGAAGATAAAAATTTTAAAGGAAATAAATTTCCCAAGGAAAAGATGTTAGAAAGTGCGTTTGCCAGTGCAAGACGAATCATTGCAGCGGCCTTAAAGAATAAGAAAAAGATCTGTTATGCAGAAAATTGGATTTACGCTCCAGCAGTGCAGAAGGAAGCTGAAATTCTTACTAAAACCCAAGGGCAGATACTATGGGCTTTAGGAGATCAATCACACTCAGGGAGCCTCTCTCCAGCATATGGGATTTGGAGGTTATCAGGAGGAGGATCGATTGTAGGTAAGAGTTGTCATCCTTTATCAGCTATACTTTACTTAAAACAGATAGAAGGCCTTACTCGCAATGGCAAGGCGATTCGTCCAAAGACAGTTAGCGCTCGAACTCATGAAATAACCCGAAACCCCAAATTTATCGATAAAGATTTTCTAAGAACCGATTATGAGGATATCGAGGATTACGGTAATATCCACGTAATTTTTGATGATGGTATGATCGCTGATGTTTTTGCCTCAGAATTGGTTATGGGAGGTGCACATAATTGGCTGGAAATTTTTGCAAATAATCATAGGACTAAGTGTAATCTAAGTCCTGTCAATGCGATGGAACTATATAATCCTCAAGAAGAACAGCTAGCAGATGTATACGTAATGGAAAAAATTGGAACTAAACAAGGTTGGTCCAATCCTGCGCCAGATGAAAGCTGGATGTTTGGTTACCCTCAGGAGATTCAAGACTTTATGGAGGCAATTGCCACCGGGCAGGAACCCAAATCGGGAATGTTAACAGCAAGCGATATTGTGGGTGTTCTTTATGCTGCCTACCTTTCAGCGGAACGCAAAGGAACTGAAGTCGAGATACCGCTTGATTCTGCAATCTAAATATTAAATCCTATAGAAAGTTAGTAGTTTTAAAAAAAAGATTTTATCTTAGGTCTGGTTTACTTGCTCAATGTAAACAAGAAAATATTTTACTTTAAACTACGGTTTCGTTAAAATAAGGAGTATCTACTGCTTTTTTGGAGGAGTTAATTATGATAAATAAAGATAATTTTTTAGGTAAAGATTGGTTATTGGATACAGTTGAAGGAATAAAACTATATCATGATGTTGCCGTTCCCTTGAGAAAAGAAGTGGGGATTATTGATACTCATACCCATCATAATTTAAGACAGATTGTAGAAAATGAACCTTTCCCCAATATTTGGAGAGCTGAAGTTCTGGAGACAAGAGAAGAATATAAAAATTGCGATCATTATATTATTCAATTGGCAGCAAAGCTCCCCGGTTTCTCTCAAGCTTTAGCCAGGGATCCTCAAATTTCAGATTATAATAAATGGGTAGCCTTGTGCAAGGTATTTCCTTATCTTGAAGGAAATCACGTTCATCAATGGATGCATTTGGATTTAAAAAGGATGTTTGGAATTGAGGAATTATTGAGTGCAGAGACCGCAGATAGAATATGGGGAAAAGCCAATAATTGTTTAAAACAAAAAGATATGCTACCTCAGTCTATATTAAAGAAAATTGCAGCAAAAATTATTTTTACTACTGATGATCCTGCAGATGACCTGGTATATCACAAGATGGCTAATAATATAGAAGGCATTACCTTTTTACCTACTTTTCGACCGGATGCTTACTGTAATATCTTTGATGATAATTGGAAGTCTAATGTAGAAAAAATCTGTCAATTAACCGGGCAGAATATTACGCTTAAGGGGTTACTTGAAGCTTTAAGAATGAGACATTCTTATTTTGCCGAAAGGGGAGCAAAGGCAAGTGACCATGGTTTATTAGAACCTTATGGATTAGAAGTGTCCCAAGAACGAGCTGAACGCATTTTTCGACAAGCCTACGATAAAGGAAAAAAATTTAATCTCAGGTCTATTGAAGCTGGGGAATTTATTTCATATATGATGCACAAATTCTGTGAGATGAATCAAGAAAAGGGAATGGTTACTCAGATACATTATGGTGCAGTCAGAAATGCCAATGAGTATCTGTTTAAAAATTGGGGAACAGATGTAGGAGGTGATATTTCAGCAGAAAATGTGAATATTGTTGAGAACATATTACCACTGTTATCAAGATTTTTTAGTGGGGAAAATGAAAATCAAAGTCATTTAATTTTGTATCCTATGAACCAGATTTTTGCCCATTCTAATTTGATGTTAGAGAGAGCCTTCCCTAATGTACATTCTGGTTTCCCTTGGTGGCAGAATGACTCTCCTTATATGATGGAACAATATCTGCTTCATACTGCTGGATCCTCTCTTCTTACTTCTAGTGGAGGACCGGTCTGTGATGGCAGGAAGATTTTATCGGAAGGAAGTAGATTTGAGGTTTTTGACAGAATAATATGTAAAACAGTTGGAAAACTTGTTTCGAGCGGGCAAATAACCTATAATGGTGGAGTGAGAGTGTTGAAAGCTTTGATGTATGAAAACCAGGTGAGAATTTTTAATTTGGAAGGAGAGAATGATAATAAATTAAATTAATTTATGCCCCCATACTTGTATGCCAAAAAAAGAAAAAATATATATATTTAAGGAAGAGATTAGGTGTAGAAAAGTAAAGAGATAAAGGGTAGATTGAGTCATAGCAAGTTTTTTTAAAGTTTAATTTTAAATTAAGTAAAAGGAGGAAAAATTTAAATGAAAAAACTATTAATAATTTTTTCGGTTGCAATTTTAACTCTAATGTTAATTTCCAGTTTTAGTATGGCTATGGAGAAAAAAGGGGAGACGATCATTTTAAAAGCTGCCTGTGATCATCAAGAGGGATATTCTACCATCGAAGGGCTAAGACTTATGAGTAAATTAACCGAAATGTGGACAAACGGTAGAATTAAAATCGAGGTATATCCTGGTGCAGTTTTAGGGTCTGAAAAAGAATCTATTGAACAAACTCAGATGGGAGTAATAGATATTAACCGTGTTTCAATTTCTCCTGTAATTTCGGTTTATCCCAAGATGGCTGTTTTTGCTCTTCCTTATATTTTTGCCAGCAGAGAACATATGTGGACGGTTTTAGAAGGAGAAATTGGGCAAACTATGTTAGCTGAGATAGAACCTACTGGATTTATTGGGTTAGCTTATATGGATTCTGGAGCAAGAAGTTTTTACACCGTTAAGAAGCCAATTAATTCTCCAGCAGATTTAAAGGGGATGAAGGTCAGAACACAGAAGAGCGAGGTAATGATGGATATGGTCACTGCTATGGGTGGGAAACCTGAACCTATGGCTTTTGAAGAAGTATATAGTGCACTACAAACCGGAGTAATTGATGGTGCAGAAAATAATCCGCCAAGTTATTATGAAACAAGCCATTATGAAATAGCAAAATACTATTCTCTGGATGGTCATGCTATGGTACCCGAGATAGTATTAATGAGTGTTAAAACTTGGAATGCTCTTTCTGATGCAGACAAACAAATAATTAAAATGGCTGCGATTGCTGCTCAAGAACTTCAGAGAAAACTTTGGTTGAAAGATGAAGTAACTTCTATGAACAAAGTTATAGAAGCAGGTTGCAAGATAAATACACCAGAAAAAGGTCCTTTTATGGAGGCAGTTAAACCAGTTTACGAAAAATATGCCAGTGAATATTTAGAGTTAATTGAAAAAATTCAAAGTTTAGTGAAATAGAAAGTTTTAACTTGAATGCAAATAAGAATCAAAATCTTTACCTAATCTCTTCCTTGAGAAAATTTAAGGGGCATAGAAATTAATGATGGATAAAATATCCCAAAAACTTGATTATTTTTTAAAATATTTTCTAAGAATTTTACTTCTTTTAATGGTTGCCATTACTTTTCTTCAGGTAATGATGAGATATGTTTTTAATTCCCCTCTTACCTGGGCGGGAGAAACAGTCGGACTTCTTATGATTTATTTTGGGCTTATTGGAGGATCTCTGGGAGTTTATTATTGCCTTCATATTTCCTTAGAATTTTTTTTAAAGAAATTTCTAAAAAAACAAGAGAAATTAATAAAGTATATAGAGTTTTTCCTTTATATTGGATTTGCTTTTATTGAAATAATTTATGGTGTGCAGTTGATGAAACTTACCAGATTTTCAATGCTTCCCGCTACCAACCTTTCGGTTATTTATAGTTACTTAGCATTACCTATTGCTGGAATTATAATGGCAATTTTTGCGGGAATGCTTATAGTCCAATTGAAGAGAGGAGATAACCGTGAGTTGGGCGATAATAATATTATTCGGTAGTTTTTTAATTCTTTTATTTTTAGGAATACCCATTTCCTTTACCCTTACTATCTCTTCGATTTTTACTATGATTTATTTAAAGATACCTCTTATGGTAATTGGCCAAAAAATGAGCGATGTTTTAGATAATTTTTCCCTGATGGCTATTCCATTTTTTATCCTTGCTGGTCAAATTATGTCAGACTCAGGTATTGCCAGAAGGCTTGTGGACTTTTCTAATTTATTAGTTGGAAGGATACGAGGTGGTTTGGCTTTTGCAAATATAGTAGCAAGTATGTTTTTTGGTGGTATGTCGGGTTCTTCGGTTGCAGATACTGCATCTATTGGTTCAATTCTTATTCCGGCAATGGTAAAAAAGGGTTATGACCGAGACTATTCAATTGCAGTTACGATTACTTCTTCTACTCAAGGATTAGTAATCCCTCCAAGCCATAATGCCATAATTTATGCTTATGCGGCAGGTGGTCTTTCCATAGGTAGGTTATTCTTGGCCGGAGCTATCCCTGGAGTAATGATTGGATTGTTTTTAATGATACCTGCCTATATTATTGCTGTTAAAAAAAATTATCCGGTAGAAAAGAAAATGAAATTTAAAGATGCTCTAAAAATATCCGGAGAAGCTTTTTTTGGACTTTTTACTATTGTAATTATCTTAGTAGGGATATTAAGTGGAATATTCACTGCTACCGAAGCATCAGCCGTTGCAGTAGTCTATGCACTTTTTATAGCATTCTTCATATATAAGGAATTGACCTTTTCAAAGTTTTGGGAAATACTCTGGGAGGCAAGTAAAACGATTATATCCGTTATGTTTTTAATTGCCTCGGCTTCCACTTTTGCTTGGTTGATGGCTTATTTGAGAATTCCAAATATGATTGCTCAGGCAGTGCTCAATATTTCTAGTAATAAATATATTATTTTATTAACAATAAATATTATACTTTTATTATTGGGAATGATTATGGATATGGCTCCTCTTATACTCATTATTACACCCATATTTTTACCTATAGTTACCAATTTGGGAGTGAGTCCTATACATTTTGGTATAATAATGTTAATGAATTTGGGAATAGGTCTATGCACCCCGCCAGTAGGGAATACTTTATTTGTAGGATGTATCGTGGGGAAAATGAAGGTTGAACAGGTAGTAAGAGCCTTGTGGCCATTTTATATAGCAATGGTTTTGGTAGTATTATTAGTTACCTATGTACCATTTTTTGCTATGTGGTTACCAGG
>CAYTVM010000127.1:0-5607 GCA_964441685.1 uncultured Atribacterota bacterium
CCACCTAAAAATTCTAAAGAAGCTCCGCCACCGGTAGAAATATGAGTCATTTTCCCTGTTAACCCTGCACTTTTGATTGCGGAGATAGAATCTCCTCCACCGATTACGGTTACGGCCTTACCATGCATATCTGCTAATATTTTTGCTATTTTATTGGTTCCTTTGGCATACTTTTCTATCTCAAATACTCCCACTGGCCCATTCCAGAATATAGTCTTTGCCTTTTTAATCTCTCTTTCAAATATAACTAAAGATTTATCACCCAAATCTACTCCTATTCCACCTTTAGGGATATTATTTATTTCTACCGTTTTGCTTTCTGCCTTTTCTGAAATCTCTTTGGTTATCATCAAATCAACAGGTAAAATTATTTTATTTCCCTGTTCTTCAGCCCTCTTTAATATTTTCCTAACTACATCTAAATCATATTTTTCTAATAATGAATTGCCAACTTCATATCCTTTAGCTGCCAAACAGGTATAACTCATTCCGCCGGCAATCAATATTTTATCTGCGATATCTAATAAATTCTGAATAATTTCAATTTTTCCAGATATCTTTGCTCCCCCCAATATGACTATAAAAGGCTTTTCAGGATATTCCAATAGATTATTTAACACCTCTATCTCTCTAGCCATTAAAAATCCGCTATAAGATGGCAAGATCTTAGCTACTCCAACAGTAGAAGCGTGGGCTCGATGGGCTGTACCAAACGCATCATTTACAAAAATATCAGCTAAACTAGCTAATTTTTTAGAAAATTCGTCATCATTTTTTTCTTCTTCTGGATAAAATCTTAAATTTTCCAATAAAATAACTTCTCCCTTTTGCATATTTGAGATGACCTTTTCTACTTCTTCTCCAATACAATCATTCACTTTTTTTACATCTTGTTTGAATAATTCCTTCAATCTTCTGGCCACCGGGTCTAATCTTAATTTCTCAACCACTTTCCCCTTGGGACGGCCTAAATGGCTTATCAAAATCACTTTAGCTTGATGAGAAGTTAAATATTTAATAGTAGGAAGAGCTGCTTTTATTCTCGTATCATCAGTAATCTCAAGCTCTTCATTTAGAGGGACATTAAAATCAACTCTAACCAATACTCTTTTGCCTGCCAATTGATTTTTATTTAAATCTTTAATCGTTCTTTTTTGCATCCTAAACAACCTCCAATATTCTAAATAAATGTCTTACGTTTAATTTTAATATTCTATATATAATTAGATTTAATACAACTAATTTAATTAATTATACAACTAAATAATCTACTAATCAATGAAATTTACAAGATTTAACTTTGTAAAAATATACCAAAGAATCGTCCCCTGTTAGGTTCTTAATCACCCTCACGATTTTAAGCTTTTGGCTAAAAAATTACTGCTAAAAAAGCAGCAATAAGGATGGCAGGCAATAGATTTCCTATCTTAATCTTTTTTATCTTTAATAATTCAAATCCTATCCCTAATATTAAAATACCACCCACTGCAGTCATCTCATTGATTACTTCTGGAGAGAGAAAATCTTTAATTAATCGAGCTAGCATAGTAATTCCTCCCTGATATAAAAAAACGGGAATCACCGAAAACAATACTCCTATCCCCATGGCCGTGGTAAAGGCGATAGAGGTGAGTCCATCTAATAACGATTTAGTATAAAGTATATCCGGATTACCACTTATTCCCTCTTTGAGAGCACCCATTATGGCCATAGATCCCACACAATACAATAGGCTGGCAGTTACAAATCCTTCTACAAATCTCTCTGAGGTAGTATTACTTTTAAGCTTTAATTTAATTCTTTTCCCAAATCTTTCCAGACCTTCTTCAATACCTATGATCTCACCAATTATTCCACCTATTACTAGAGAGAATATCAATAATAATATATTATTAGTTTTAAGAGCCATTTGTATACCAATCAATAATGAAGCTAATCCTAGAGCCTGTATTACGATCTTACCAATTTTTTCAGGAAATTTACTTTTTAAAATGAATCCTATAGAACATCCTAGAAAAATGGCAATTACATTTACCATGGTTCCCTTCACTCATCTTTCTCCCTTTTAAATAATTGAATATCCTCATAGATACTTTATTTATTATTTATTATACTCTAAAATATAATAATTGGTAACACTTTTGAAAAACATACCTTTTGTTATAATTTTAAATAAAAAGGGAAACATGTTATACTTTAGTTTGTAGGTTTCAGGTTACAATATACGAGTAATAAGTTTCAAGTTTAATGAAAGCGAGAATTGACGTATTACCCGTTGCATTGACCAGAAGACCAGCGGAGTGGTTGACTGACATACTAGTAGATTAAACTAATTGGTGAATTATAAATCAAGGAGTGAATGACTATTTGAACGAGTTGATTTTAGATAAAAAAAGATTTCTTAAGGGATTAGCAATTTCCTTAGTTGTGGGAATTATAGTTATTTTAATTATTGCTTTTATTACTACTAATCAAAATACCTGGACAAGTTTATCTTATATTAACAAAAAATACCTTTTCTTTGCTTTTATTCTGATGGTATTTGCTGCTACAATAGATGCTTTAAGAATAAAAATAACCGTAGAAGCAGTTAATGAAAAAATTAGTTTTCTCGATGCCTTGAAAGTGTACTATATTAGTAACTTTGCAGGTGGTATAACCCCTTTTTTCTCTGGCACTTTACCCGCTCAAATATATTTATTTAGTAAAAATATTAAAAATAAAATGACCATAGGTAAAGCTACTATGGTTGCTACCATTATGCCACTGATCAAGACTTTAGTTTTTTCCTTTTTTGCACCAGTTATCTTTATTAGTTTTAAAAAAACAATAACTGATTACACCATTCTTTCTGCAATTCTTATCAATGGAGCTATACTAATTTCCCTGTTTTTTCTTTTTTTATTTATCCTGGTGGTAAAATACCCCGATAAGATGTTGGGAATAATCTTTAAAATTAAACATTTACCCTTTATCTTGAAATTTTCAAAAAAAGAACAAATATCGCACTTACTAGATATAGTAATTCTGGAAATCGAAGAATTTCATAAGAGTTTTTCTCTATTAAAAGAAAATTGGATTAAATTATTATTATCTACCTTATTCACGATTATCTTTTGGGGCACTTTTTTCCTGATAGCCCCCTTTCTTCTTAGAGGATTTAATCTAAATTTTAACCTTTCGCATGTATTGGTAATGCAAGTTATATTCTACTTTATTTTACCTTTTATGCCTACTCCCGGTGCTAGCGGAACAGCAGAAGTGGGTTTTGCCTCATTGTTTTCTTTCTTTGTCCCTCTTCATCTTTTAGGTCTCTTTGTGGGGACCTGGAGATTGATAGTCTTTTATTTTAACCTGTTCATAGGGGCTATCATCCTTTTATTAGAAATAAAAAAGTTAAAAAGAAGAAGGGGAAAGGCGAAATAAAGTATTTATATTTCTTCTTCTTTTATTTTCCTCTTAGTTTTAGTTCTAATACTTCCAAAAGATTTAAAAATTTGATCGATTCCCAGAGCAATTATCAATATTGGCCAAAATTTCCAAATATTTTCTGAAATTACAAAATCAAAAAAATATTTAGCAAAAAAAATGGCTCCAATTGCTATTAAGATTACTCCAAAAAAAATGGATTTATTTTGCCATATTTCTTTAATTCCCCAGATAAGTAAAATGATTGGCCATAGATTCCATACTCTTCCCCATATTTCTAAATCAGTAAAATTTTCAATGATAAAAACAATGCCAATAGTTAACACTATTAATCCAAAAAACCAATTTCCTTTGCCCTCTTTACTTACATTCATTATTTTTCCTCCTTTACTATTTTCTTTCTCTTTGATAAGCGAACTTTATTTGCTTCCTGCCAAATATATTCCAGATCATAAAATTCTCTTTTCTCTTTAGAAAATATATGAACTATCACATCATTGTAATCTAATAATATCCATCCTGTCTCAGGCTTGCCTTCATAATGCAATAATTTAATTTTATTATCTTTAAATTTCCTCATAATAAAATTACTTATTGCTTTTAATTGGGGCTCTGAATCCCCATTGGTGATTACGAAATAATCCGCAATTAGAGATAATTTACTTAGTTTTAATATTACTGTGTCTTGTGCTTTTTTATCTTCAGCAGCAGCTACAGCCATTTTTGCAATAGCTAATGAATTTTTATTCAAAACATCACCTCTTTTTTTTGTAAGTATATCATATGTCGTATATAGTATATCATAAAGAAAATGAAAACCAGAATTTGGTACTTATAGCTTTCTATGCGATATAGGATATACTATTCCGTCATATCTTTCCCTAATATTATTACTAAATCTAGGTTAGTATTGGTTTGGTTTTCATTCACAATTTCAAAATCGTTAAACAGCTTTTTAAATTCATTATCTAAATTTACTTTTTTTGAATAAACTATAATTTTAGTTTTTTCATAATCAAATCTATCGGCATTACCAATATTTACTATTTCAAATCCCTGTAATTCTAAATCTTTAGCAATCCTATGAGCAACTCCGGACATAGCATTTCCATTTAAAACTTCTAATTTTATTCCGCTATTTTTACCATAGATTAATGATTTTACCCTTTGCCGCACTTCTTCTATATCTGGTTCTAAATAACTGATTCCCTCAATATAAACCGGCTTAGCCTGAATAGTTTCAATCTTAAATTCCTCTTGATTTATGCCTTTGAATAAATTAGCTAAGGCAACCGCATCTTGTACTTTTATATCAGTCTCTATGTATCCTTTCATCTCTTCTGATATCTGTGGAATCTTGGTTATAGAATCAAAATTCATCATCTTTTCTATTACAGCTAAAGCTAATTTTTGTTGCCTTTTTATTCGACCTAAATCACCCAATTTATCGTGCCTGAATCTTATATATTGTAAAGATTTTTCCCCATTTAATATTTGCTTCCCCGGATGAAGATTTATATTTAATCCTCCTGCCTTGTCCACATAATGCATCTCTTTTTCTACATCAATCTCTACGCCTCCTAATTCATCAATAATATTAACAAATCCGTTAAAATCTACTATCGCATAAAAATGAATCGGCACATCTAAAAATAAACTAACCGTCCTGGATATTAATTTTTTTCCTCCAAAAGCGTAAGCATGATTTATTTTATCCATTCCTCTTTCTGGAATTTCCACCCTGGTATCCCTGGGTATAGATAGAATAAGAACATCTTTTATCTTGGGGGATATACTTAAAAACACTATAGTATCTGCACGTCCATTATTTTCAATCTCGTCACAGCCTACAATTAAAATATTGATTCGATTGCAAGACAATATGTCAGAGCTGAAGGGAAATATTCCAAGAAATTTTAATAAAAAAATTAGAGTAATCAATATTAGGATGCAAAATATAATGAAAATTACTTTTTTTTCTTTTTTCTTTTTCAGGCTTCTTCCTTTTTTTCTCCTTATCCTATCCCCTACACTATTTTCAGGCATTTACCGAAACCACCCACTTTGTTTAAGATATTATTCCTGGCTTTAATAGAAACAGGATGAATGAGTAAACTTTTACTAATCAGATAGATTAACCCTCTATCTAAAACCATTAATACTGCTCTATTTAAATCT
>CAYTVM010000128.1:0-5576 GCA_964441685.1 uncultured Atribacterota bacterium
GGTTTTGAATTTTAAATCATTAAAAAACAGTCCGGTTTTGATTTTTAAATGACAATTTTTTAATTTACTCTTGACATTGTTAATTAATTGTTGTAAACTTAATTTTAAACATAAAAATTACGAACTATGAAGGAAAAAGTAGGCAAACCGCTATTGTTTAAGAGAGCCAATAAATGGTGTGAACTGGTAACATAAGTTTGTCGAAAATCTCACCTTTAAATATTTTTACACAGGTGAAGTTATGAAGTAACCTGTGACGTCTCAAAGGCGTTATCAATTGTGTACTAATTAAGGATAAAGACAAGAAAGGTTTATCTCTTCTTTTCTTTATTAAATTAGGGTGGTACCACGAATAACTTTCGTCCCTATTTTAGTCTTTATGGACTAAAATAAAGGCGGAAGTTTTTTGTTTTTTGGGAGTATACCTAGGGTTCCGTTTAATCAATTAAGATTAGAGTCTGGACCGAGTGGTATAAAACACTAATACTGCAAGGGTTAGTGTTACACCGTGGGTAAAAAATACCCCAGCGGATAGGTCCCTTTTGTTTTAATGAACAAAATGGAATTATTTGCTGGGGTATTTTTATATACAAAAACAAAGATGGAGTTTAAAAATAGTCAAGTCATTTAGACTGGAATAAAATTATAGGAAGGAGATGGGTTATATGAAGTTAACTGGAGCGCAAATAGTGGTAGAATGTTTGAAAAAGGAAAATGTAAAAGTAATATTTGGCATCCCAGGTGGGGTAATGATGCCTCTATATGATGTCCTTTATAGTGAAAAGTCTATAAAACACATACTTACCAGGCATGAACAGGGAGCAGCACATGCTGCTGATGGCTATGCTCGGGCTACTGGTAAAGTGGGAGTGTGCATGGCTACTTCCGGACCGGGAGCTACCAATTTGGTAACCGGTTTAGCTAATGCACACCTTGATTCTATTCCTTTGGTAGCATTTACCGGTCAGGTACCTACGAATTTAATTGGGACCGATGCTTTTCAGGAAGTAGATATTAGCGGTATTACCTTACCCATTACAAAAAACAATTATGTGGTAAGAGATGTAAAAAATACTGCCAGCATCGTTCAGGAAGCTTTTTATATTGCCCGTACAGGAAGACCTGGGCCAGTATTAGTAGATTTACCCAAGGATATTCAATTAGCGCAAACTGAGTTTAAATATCCTAAAAGTGTTAGTTTAAATGGATATAAACCAACTTTTAATGGACACATTCAACAGATTAAGGCAGCAGCGCAAGAGATAGGTAAAGCAAAAAGACCAATTATTTATGCGGGAGGAGGGGTGATTTCCTCTAATGCTTCCTCAGAATTAAGAGATTTGGCTCTTAAAGCTAATATTCCGGTTACTACAACTTTAATGAGTTTAGGCTCTTTCCCCGAAACTCATCCCTTATCTTTGGGAATGTTAGGCATGCATGGCACTCCTTATGCAAATTATGCTGTCAGTGATGCTGATTTAATTATTGCTTTAGGAGTAAGATTTGATGATCGAATTACCGGAAAATTAGATGAGTTTGGTTCAAAAGCTAAGATAATCCATATTGATATCGATCCAGCAGAAGTAGGCAAAAATGTCTTGGTAGATATCCCTATTATAGGCGATGTTAAGAAAATATTAGAAAGATTAAATGAGTTTACCCTTAAGAAGAAAGAAACAGAGTGGTTAAATACGATAAAAAATTTTAAAAGAAAATATCCCTTAAAATATATTAGCAACGAAGAGCTAAAACCACAATATATTATGGAAACAATTAGTAAAATTGCTAAAGATAATACCATCATTGTTACCAGTGTGGGGCAACACCAGATGTGGGCTGCTTTGTATTACAAATATACCGAACCTCGAACTTTTATTTCTTCAGGAGGTTTAGGGACAATGGGATATGGTTTTCCTGCTGCTCTTGGTGCAAAGATG
Organism: uncultured Atribacterota bacterium; assembly: GCA_964441685.1. GTDB lineage: Bacteria > Atribacterota > Phoenicimicrobiia > Phoenicimicrobiales > Phoenicimicrobiaceae > Sediminicultor. The sequence goes on from CAYTVM010000128.1 coordinate 1,938, forward strand.
GGCTGCCCTGAAAAAACAGTCATTTGTATTTCAGGAGACGGTAGTTTTCAAATGAACCAACAAGAAATAGCAACCGCTGTAAATAATCATTTCGCTGTTACAGTGATTATTATGAACAATGGTTGTTTAGGAATGGTAAGACAATGGCAGGAATTATTTTTTGATAAAAGATATGCGGAAACTACCTTAAATGGTAATCCTGATTTTGTAAAGTTAGTTGAAGCCTATGGAGGAACGGGAATAAGAGTAAATAAAAAGCAAGAATTTTATTCTGCTTTAGAAAAAGCTATTTCTTTAAATAGGTTTGTTTTAATTGATTGTCTTATCCCTAAAGAAGAAAATGTATTTCCTATGGTGAATCCAGGTTCACCTATATCTAAAATGATAGGAGTTGATAAATTATGAGGCATACTATAGCGGTTTTAGTTAAAGATCATCCCGGTGTCTTGGCGAGAGTGGCAAGTTTATTTACCCGTCGTGGTTTTAATATTGAGAGCCTGGCGGTTGGCCATAGCGAAGAAATTGATATTTCCAGGATGACTATTGTGGTCAAAGGAGATGAGCGGGTTTTGGAACAAATAACTAAACAATTAAATAAATTAATTGATGTGATTAGAGTTAAAGACATTTCTCCAAATAATTCAGTTGAAAGAGAATTGGCTTTAATTAAAGTGAATACTAATTCCTTAGCCGCTCGCTCGGAGATAATACAAACAGTAGATATTTTTAGAGCTAATATCATTGATGTAAATAGTCAAATTATGACTATTGAAACGACAGGTACAGAGAATAAGGTTAATGCTCTAATCGAGCTATTGCGTCCTTTTGGGTTGAAAGAGGTTGTTCGAACCGGAAAAATTGCCCTATCCAGAGGGAGTGCTACTGCTACAGGGTTAAAAAATAAGCCAAATAAATAATTAAAAATATAAATAGATCGATAAGAAATAATAAAACCAATAGGTAAAACCGATTGGTCTTAAAGATTAGATAAAAAGCCAAAGCAAAAAGGAGGATTTAAAAATGGCAAAAATTTATTATGAGAAGGACGTTAAAAAAGAGTATTTAGAAGGGAAGATGATCGCTGTCATTGGCTACGGGAGTCAAGGAAGAGCGCAAGCTCTTAATTTGCATGATAGTGGTATTGATGTTGTTGTGGGGTTATACGAAGGAAGCAAATCTATAGAGTTGGCTAAAAAAGATTGCTTACAGGTACTGAGTGTGGCTGAAGCAGCTAAAAAGGCGGATGTAATACAGATTTTAATTCCTGATGAAGTACAGGGTCGGGTATATTTTGAAGATGGCATAGGAAAAAATTTAAAAGAAGGTAATGTCTTAATGTTTTCTCATGGATTTAATATCCATTTTGGTCAAATTATTCCACCTAAAAATGTGGATGTCATTATGGTTGCTCCTAAAAGCCCGGGTCAGATGCTTCGTAAAATGTATGTTGACGGAAAGGGTGTACCTAATTTAATAGCTGTGTTCCAGGATTACTCTGGAAATGCTAAAGATATTGCCTTGGCTTATTCTTGGGCAATAGGCGGAACCCGGGCTGGTGTCATAGAGACGACCTTTAAAGAAGAAACCGAAACTGACCTTTTTGGAGAACAGGCAGTGCTTTGCGGTGGTGTAACTGCCTTAATTCAAGCAGGTTTTGATACTTTGGTAGAGGCTGGTTATCAACCGGAAATTGCCTATTTTGAATGCCTTCATGAATTAAAATTAATAGTGGATTTAATCTATAAGGGTGGTATTACTTATATGCGTGATTGTGTTAGCAATACTGCTGAATATGGGGATTTAAAGGTAGGAAAGAAAATTATAACTGAAGAAACAAGAAAGGAAATGAAAAAAACATTAGCTGAAATCCAGAATGGAGAATTTGCTAAAGATTGGCTCATTGAGAATAAAGTAGGAAGACCTTATTTTAGAGCTATGCGTAATAAAGAAGCAGGTTTTCTTGTTGAAAAAGTAGGGAAAGAATTGCGAAGCATGATGCCCTGGATAGAAGACTAAATTCGTATCTTGTTTCTCGTGAAGAAAAAAATATGTAAGTAATAATTATAGCTTATAGGAGATAATGTATATAGCTGTTTAACGACTTAATTACCTAATCGGTAAATCGGTAATGAAGAAGTGAGGTGAAAAATTTGCAAAATAGAGTAGCATTGCAGGGAGAAAGGGGAGCCTTTAGTGAAATTGCAGCTATTAAATTTTTTGGTTCCTCCATACAACCTATACTTTGTAAAACTTTTAAGGAAGTGTTCCAAAGGATAACTGACAAAGAAGCCGAATACGGCATTCTGCCCATAGAAAACTCTCAAACTGGCGGAATAAATGAAGCCCATGACCTTTTATTAGACCAAGAATTATTTGCGGTGGGAGAAGTAAAATTAAAGGTTGAGCATTGTTTAATAGCCAAAGAAGAGATTGATTTTGAATTAATTGAAAGGGTCTATTCCCATCCTCAAGCGCTGGCCCAATGCGAAGGTTTTTTATCGAAAAGATTACCTCATTGTCAGATAATTCCGGTATATGATACGGCAGGGAGTGTCAAGATAATTAAAGAGGTAAAAGAAAATAATGTTGCAGCCATTGCGAGTAATTGGGCAGCGGAACTTTACGGTCTAAAAATTCTGGGTTCAGGGATTCAGGATAATAGATATAATTATACTCGGTTTTTGGTTTTATCAGAGGAAATATCTTCGGATCCTAAAAATAATAAGACGTCCATTATTTTTGCAGTAGTGAGCAAACCTGGGGCGCTTTATCGCTGTCTTAGGGAATTTTCTTTAAGAAATATCAATATAAACCGGTTAGAATCACGACCTAGTAAAAGGGAACCGTGGGAATATATCTTTTACACTGATTTTGAAAAGGGGTTACACGAGAAAGAAACTCAAGAAGCTTTAAAATCTTTAGAGGAATGTACTACTTTTATTAAAATAATCGGAAGTTACTATTCCGAGTAAGTATTTCAAGATAAAAAAGGTAAAAGGAAATAAGGGAGGAGGGAATAAGATGATAGATAATATAATTATATTCGATACCACACTTCGAGATGGAGAGCAATGTCCGGGTGCATCACTCAATACTGATGAAAAATTGGAGGTAGCCAGGCAATTAGAAAATCTTAATGTAGATGTCATAGAAGCTGGCTTCCCTATTGCTTCTCCAGGGGATTTTGAAGGGGTAAAGTTGGTAGCTCAAACCATTAAAGGTTGTACTATTGCTGGGTTAGCTCGAACAGTAAAGAAAGATATTGAACGAACCTGGGAAGCAGTTAAATATTCCAAAAGGCCAAGAATCCATACTTTTATTGCTACTTCTCCTATCCATATGCAATATAAATTACAGCTTTCTCCTGAACAAGTTTTAGAGCAGGCAGTTGAGGCGGTAAAATACGCCCGTAAGCTCTGTCCGGAAGTGGAATTTTCAGCTGAAGATGCCAGCAGAAGCGAGAAAGAATTTTTATACAGAATTTTTGAAGAAGTCATTCAGGCCGGTGCTACGATAATCAATGTACCTGATACGGTAGGATATGCCCAACCAGAAGAATTTGGCAGATTAATAAAAGATATTAAAGAAAATGTTTCTAATATCGAAAAGGCAATTATTAGTGTTCATTGTCATAATGAC
>CAYTVM010000129.1:0-5570 GCA_964441685.1 uncultured Atribacterota bacterium
TTAATTTATTACCAAAGGTATTTTTTAGTCCTTCACTGGTAATCTGCATTCCATACAAGAAGAGTGCCAGACCACCGATTAGACCCATTAGAACAAAAAACATATTATTCTCCCTTTTTCTACTTTCCGAATGAAAGTGTAAATATATTTTATAGGATACCTAAATTAAACAAAAAAAGTATATAGTACGCTCTACGTTAGGTTTATTCACTAACGACTAGTTCATTTCAGTTTTTTATATAATACCCCGAAAGGATAGATTTGTAAATTTATTATTGTAAATTGTAATTCTCTGTGATATGATATAAAAAATTAAATACAAATGGTAGAGATTTTAGAGAGAGCCATTTTATTAACCGAGGGGCATTGCCCCTTGTATCTGATTTTGGTCAGATATATCGGTTAGTGAAATGGTTTTTTTATTTATGATGCAGCCGAGGAGAGTTTCAATGAAAGCAGATGTAGTTATTATAGGCGGTGGAGTAATCGGGGCAAGCATTGCCCGGGAGTTATCCAGATTCAATATTAATATAATTCTCCTGGAAAAAGAAGATGATGTGGCAATGGGGACCAGCAAGGGCAATTCCGGGATTATCCATGCCGGCTATAATGCTGATTTTAAAACCCTGAAAGGGCAATTAAATATAAAAAGCAATTCCAGGTTTGATAAATTATGCCGGGACTTGAAAGTGCGTTTTAAGAGGATAGGATCTTTGGTAGCGGGCTTTAACGAGGAGGATCTGAAAAAATTAAGAGAATTAAAAGAAAATGGAGAGAAGAACGGGATTAAAAATTTAGAAATAATTAAAGGTCATAAATTATTTGAGTTAGAACCCAATTTAAATCCCCAGGCCAAATACGCCCTTTATGCTCCTTCTGCCGGAATTATTTTCCCTTATAAATTTACTATCGCTCTGGCTGATAATGCTGTGATAAATGGGGTTAAAGTATTACTGGAGACAGAAGCACAAGATATCAGAATCAAAGAAAAGCAGGTTTGCGGCATACTTACTAGCCGTGGCTTGATCGAAACAAGGGTGATAATAAATGCTGCCGGGCTGTATGCTGACGAGATAGCCAAAACTGCCGGAGATAGTTTTAAGATAAGTCCCTTAAAAGGCGAATACCATTTATTTGATAAACAGTGGGGGAATCTGGTTAACCATATTATTTTCCCCATTCCTACCAAACTGTCCAAAGGAATTTTGGTAACTCCTACAGTTCATAATAATCTCTTAATCGGACCTAACTCTTGTCGGGTAAAAGAGAAGGATGACCTGGCTACTACCAGAGCCGGAACACAGGAAGTATATGAGGGAGCCAGAAAATTAATTCCTCATCTTCCCCATCAAGACCTGATAAACTCTTTTGCCGGGTTAAGAGCCGATATTGAAGGGAGAGAGGATTTTGTTATTGAGGCTTCAAAAAAGGTTAGAGGATTTATCAATGTAGTAGGTATTGAATCACCGGGCTTAAGTTCCGCCCCGGCTATCGGCGAGATGGTCAGTAATATTTTAAAAGAGGTGGTTCAAAAAATTTCTCCCCGATTGGAATTAAATTACCGGGATGATTTTGTAGAAACCCTGCCTGAACAGCCGAGATTTGCAGACTATTTAGACAGGACAGACGAATGGCAGGAGATAGTAAAAAAAGATGCTGATTACGGAGAGATTATCTGCCGATGTGAAAAAGTAAGTAAAGGAGAGATTTTGAGAGCTATCCATCAACCAGTACCGGCCAGAAGTCTGGATGCCATCAAGAGAAGGGTCAGGGCAGGGATGGGCCGATGTCAGGGAGGTTTTTGCAGTCCCAAGGTATTAAAAATTCTATCGGAAGAATTAAAGATTTCTCCTTTAAAAATAACTAAAAAAGGAATTGGTTCAGAAATTTTAAAGACCGAGACCAAAGAAATGATCAAAGAAACAGGAGTTAAGTTTAAAGATGAAGCTAAAGTATGATTTAGTCATTATCGGAGGGGGTCCGGCCGGTCTGGCTGTTGCCCTGGAAGCCAGAAGAAACACAGTGAAAGATATTTTACTATTAGAGAGAGATAAATATCTGGGAGGAATCCTTCCCCAGTGTATCCATAACGGATTTGGCTTACAGTATTTTAAAGAAGAACTGACCGGACCGGAATATGCAGAGAGGTTTATTACCAAACTTAATGATAACCAGATTGATGTAAAGACCAAGACGATGGTGATAAAGGTAACCTCCGATAAACGGATTATAGCCATAAACAGAAATGATGGTTTATTGCATATTCAAGCAAAGGCAGTTGTTCTGGCTATGGGGTGCCGGGAAAAAACCAGGGAAGCGATTGCTATTCCCGGGAATAGGCCTGCCGGAATATTTACCGCCGGCACTGCCCAGAGATATATTAATATTGAAGGATATATACCGGGTCGTGAGGTAGTTGTTCTGGGTTCGGGGGATATCGGGATGATTATGGCCCGCAGGATGACTTTAGAAGGAGCGAGGGTTAAGGCAGTCCTGGAAATTATGCCTTTTTCTACCGGACTGATCAGAAACAGGGTTCAATGTCTGGATGATTTTAATATCCCCTTAAAATTTAATCATACTATTACCCGGATTGAGGGGGAAAGGCGGGTTAAAAGAGTGACCGTCGCTCGGGTGGATAAAAATTTGCAGGCAATTCCCGGGACCGAGGAAGAGATAAGCTGTGATACCATCCTGTTATCTGTCGGCTTAATTCCGGAAAATGAACTAACCGGAGAATCAGGAATAAAATTAGACCCGATAACCAGAGGACCCATAGTAAATGAAAACCGGGAGACAGAGATTGAGGGAATTTTTGCCTGTGGAAATGTCCTGCATGTCCATGACTTGGCCGATTTTGTTACCGAAGAGGGAGAGATAGTAGGCCGAGCTATAGGTGAATACCTCAAAAGGAATAGAAAGTTTCGTTCCCAACCTATAAAGATAGTACCCGGTGAAAATATTGCTTATGTAGTCCCTCAACACATAGATTTTATTATTCCGGACAGGAAGAAAATAAAAATATTTATGAGGGTAAAAAAGCCAGTAGAGAAGGTCAAGATTAATTTATTAGATGACAAAGGCAAATTATTGGGTTCTTACAAAAAGAGGATTGTGACCCCGGGAGAGATGGTGAGTGTCTATTTACCGGAAATTTTACTGGATGATAAATTGAAAAATATAATTATTTCTATTAAAAAGGATTAGGGGGTATAAATAATGGAAGACAATAAGATAATATGTGTAAGCTGCCCCATGGGTTGTAGAATGACCATCCAGAGCAAAGATGGAAAGATTATCTCTGTTACAGGGAATACCTGTCCTAAAGGAATTAAATATGCCGAAGAAGAATTTGTCAATCCGCTAAGAATCTTACCCACCACAGTTAAAGTAATTGGCGGTGAATTACCTTTGGTGTCGGTAAAGACGGAAAAGGCGATTCCTAAAAAATTATTATTAGAAGCCATGGTGGAAATTGCTGAAATTGAAGTGAATGCTCCGGTCAAAATAGGTCAGGTAATAAAAAGTGATTTACTGGGAACAGGTGTAAGCCTGGTTGCCACCCGCAATATCAAGAGAGCTGATTTTAGTTCCATTAAACTTTGAAGTAACTACTTATATATGTTATTATTTTTATAACGATTTTCAATCAATATTCTGTATTCATATTATATAAAATTAGCACATTAAGGAAAAAATGACAGATGCAAGATTTCAGAGACTGTTTTAAAGAACACCCCATCATTGCTTCCATAAGGAATGATGCAGATTTAGGTTCTGCCCTTAACACACAGGTCGCCGCCCTTTTTATTCTCTATGGAGATATATTTAACCTGCCACAGATTATGAAAGAAGCTAAAAACCATAACAAGCTGCTTTTTTTACATATGGATCTAATTAAAGGAATTGGCCGAGACAGGGAAGGGGTAATATATTTGGCCAAGAAAGAACTTTGTAATGGGATTGTTACCACGAAAAATAATCTAATCAATATCGCAAAAAAAGAAGGGCTTATTACTATACAGCGTCTTTTTTTACTCGATTCCGCTGCCTTAAAGACCGGGGAACAGATATTAAAACACAATCAACCCGATGCAGTGGAAATTTTACCTGGAATTGCCGCCCCTTATTTCATAGAACACATATACAAAAAGATGCTCTGTCCGGTTATTGCCGGTGGCTTAATTTCTGATCAAACCGAAATAGAGAAATTATTGCAAAGAGGGGTCCTGGCCGTATCTACCAGTAAAAAAGAATTATGGTAGTTTTAGTTAAACAAAATAGTATTTTTTCTTTAAATTTAGCAGCAATTAGTTTATAATTAAAATAACCTGGCATACTACAAATTTTACACTGACTCACTACCAGAATAGTATTGGATTCTTGAGGAAGAACCCTATCAGTTCGATATTGTTTATGCTGTGGGTGGGCGTTTACTGACTTGCTGATAGAGTTATTCAACTCCTCCGCTCTTAGCACGCTTTTAGGGAATAGCAATTCTGTACGAGCTACTAATTTAAGATGGGGGTGATATATAGAAATAATAAAGGTGTATCAATCAATAAAGTTTTAAAATTTTTAAGGAGGTTGGAACTTTATTATGAAATTGAGAAAGAATTTTTTGAATATTTTGATTTTAACTTTATGTTTACTGTTATCAACAGGGACTGTTTTAGCACAACCGGTAACTATCACTTTCTGGCATGCCATGAGCGGGTCGCGTCTTGGGGTATTAGAGTCGATTATTGAGGGTTTTAATATCACCCATCCCGAATTTGAAGTTAAGCCGCTATTTACTGGCTCCTATGCGGAAACACTAACGAAATATGTTGCGGCATACCCCAGTAAAACAGGACCAAACATCGTCCAGAGTTATGAAGTGGGTACCCAGACCATGATTGATAGTAATGCTATTACTCCTGTCTATGAAATTCCAGGAATGTTGGGAGAAACCTGGGATTGGGCCCAATATGTTATTCCTATAACAAACTACTATTCGGTCGACGGGAATCTTTGGTCCATGCCTTTTAACTCCTCTACGGCTATGCTTTACTACAATAAAGATCTTTTCGAGGCAGCCGGACTTGACCCGAACAAACCACCCACAACCTGGAAAGAGATGGAAGAATATGGAGAAAAATTCCTGGCCAGCGGAGTAGTAGATCACGTTTATTCCACCGGTTGGCCTGATTGGATTTTCGAACAAGCTCTTGCCATTCATGACCATCTTTACGCAGATAATGATAACGGACGATCCGGATTAGCCACAAAAGTGGTCTTTAATGATGATTTTGGCCATATGATCTTTGATACCTGGACCAGGCTGCACGATAAGGGAATTTATATCTTTGGTGGAGCAGAGTACTCGGCAAACACAGCTTTTAATTCTGGGCAGATCGCTATGCTTATCCAGTCTACTTCATCACTGGCTGGCATTATCAAAGCTGCTGAATTTAAGGTTGGCACCAGCTTCTACCCTCGTTTCGAAGGATATCCGGTAGGAAACTCTATTATTGGAGGCGGAAGCCTTTGGGTTACCAAAGGACAAAGCGAAGAAGAACTCCGCGCTG
>CAYTVM010000130.1:0-5517 GCA_964441685.1 uncultured Atribacterota bacterium
GTCGGACCCACTGATTTATTATAACTATAGGATAGAGTAGAGGAAATATAAGGGTTATAAGCTGCTTTTAAATCTATTTTCCCTCCCACTAAATAGCGAGCTTCCCCGGATGAATAGACATCTTGCCGAAAAATTCCCGAAGGGGTTAAAGTTAAATATTCACCAAAAATAAAAGGTCTTTTAACATTAATAATATATTCCCCGCGCCAATTATCTTCTTCTGTAGCTCCCTCATAGAAATGTGCCACTGAGGCATCAATATCATAAGTGATTTTAGTATCTCCGATGGTGGCAGCACTTTTGTTAAAGACAAACTCTGGCAAGCGGTCAATTGTCTTAAGAGCATTATCTCCAGTATAATTATCACCATCCAGGTCAAATCTCTTTTGAGTGGTCAAATTTAAGGTATAACCTTTACCCTGATATTTTAATTCCCATTCCGGATTTAATTCCAGGTCTGCTGATTTCTGGCTGGCCGGGTTTTTACTGGTGAAAACTAAGGTGAGAGCTGAATTTAATTTATCGTTAAAAGTGTAATTATAGTTCATTTTAATATTGCCATCGATATTTAACTCTTCTTGCCCCAATCCTGTTCCGCTAAAATTATATTTACCGTTTATCTTAAGATTATATTTTTCTCCTTGCTTATCAAAAGTAAATTGAGATTTTAAACTATTACTAAGGAGTTCTCCTCCTTTAGCTTTCATACCACTATAATCAACAATTATCTGTGTACTCATATTTTCTTCAAACTCTTGTTTATATTTTATTTTTCCGGTTAAACTAATTTCTCCACTATCTTTGTTTTTGATCTGATATAGGTAAAGGGAAGTTTCTCCGGGATTATCCTGGCTTCCTGTCTCCCAGGTATGCTCAACTCCTGTACCAATCCCTTGCTTTTCCAGCCAATCGATATAAAACGTACCGTAAGATTTTTCATCTATGTAGTAGTTAAAATTTGTTTTTATAAACCATCCCTCTGCGCTATTTTGCCCTATTTTTGGAAGAATGGGTTGTTGGGTTTTACGGTCCAGGAAAATTAAAAAGTAGGGGAGGGTAATTATTTTTTTCTTACCTTCATACCAGGAGATGTTACGGGCGACTATTTTATCTTTGGGATAAATGATTATTTCTTTGGCGACGATACGATAGTGAGGTTCTTCTAATTCACAGGTGGTAAAACTTCCCTCGGCAATTTCTACTGTTTCGGGGAAATTTTCCATCTTCTCTCCCTGATAGTATACCTTTCCCTCAATGCCTTCTCCCGTTATTTCACCTTTTAATCGGAGCATAATTGTTTTTTTAGTTTTCCAGTTATAGGTAAGTTCCTCACAGATAGTTTCAGTCTCATCTTGCAGGAAATAGACTTTTCCAGTGGCAGAGAGAAGATTAGAAGTTAGATTAATATTTATATAATCAGCCTTTACTTCTATATCTTGGTATTTAAGCTGTACCTTATCTTTAGCAATAATCAGGTCTTCGTCTTCAATTTTTTCATAGGTAATATAATCAGCAGTAAGAGAAATATCTAATTCTTCTTCCGTTTCTTCTGTATCTACAACTTCTTCGCTTACTGGCGTTTCTTGCGCTGCCTCTGGTGCTGCAACTGATTCTTTAATCCCTTGCGTTTCTTGTGCGAAGGATACCATGGTAAGCCCGATATTCAGACCACGCAGGCTTATCCCAAAAATTAGCGCCGCTGTTATTAAAAAAATTCTTATATATTTTGCATTTCCGCTTTGTATCATATTTCTTTATGTTTCCTTACAAAATATCATGATTTAAAAAGCATTTTCATTTCTGGTATATTTTTTATTTTATACCTGTTATGCTCCGCCGGGTTAACTGAATTTTCTTGCATTTAATACTAAATACTATTCATTTCATTAACGACTAACGATAATTCACTTCTTCTCTGCCCCAAGCATAATAAGTCCTCCTAAAATGCAAAAAATTATGTTAGGTGCCCAGGCTGCCAGAATTGGCAATAACAATCCTCCTCGTCCCATGGATCTGGTAGTGGAAAGGAAGACATAATAAAGTAAAACTAAAACAATACTCAGAATTACTCCTGTCGCTTTGCTTCCTCGTTTTACTCGTAGGCCTAAAGGCACCCCCAGCAGCACAAAAATTAAACCACTAAAAGGGATAGAGTATTTCATATAGAAGTCTACTTTAAAATTATTAGTATCGGCACCTGCTTGTTGTAAAATATCTATCTGTTGTCTTAATTCCTTGCTACTCATCTCCTGTGGAGTTCTCTGATTTTGAAAGAATTTTTGTAAGTCTTCTTTAACAATGATATCCATATTAGTAAAGCTCATCTCATAGGTAATTTTACCATTTTCGTCGTAATTATAAATAGTGCCATTCTCCAGTTTCCAGGTATCAATTACCCACTTGCCACTCTTGGCAGTTATTATTCTGGGAAATTTTTCTCGCGTCATTTCATAGACCATAATTTCCTGCATAATCATATTTTTTTCGTCAAGTCGATTTATATAGAAGTAACGGTTTTCAGCATCACGGAAAAAGACATTTCGTCTGATATCAGGCGGACCTTTCTTCAGAACAATTTCTCTAATAATGTTTTGGGAGATATGGTTGGCCTCGGGAACAATATAGTCATTAATGATGAAAGCTAACACACTTATAGCAAAGGCAGCAATTAAAAAGGGGATCATTATTCTACGTAAGCTTATTCCCCCTGCTCTCATAGCGGTTATTTCACCATCTGTAGATAGGCGGCCAATTGCCAGCTCACTGGAAGCTAACAAAGAGATAGGGAAAGTTACTACCAGAAAAGCCGGAAGGCGATAGGCTAATAACTTGACAATATAATGCCAGGCTACCTTCTTATTAATTAACATATCCATTAACTCGAAAAGAGTTTGCATGACTAGCATAATGGTAAGAGCAGCAACAGCCAGGGCTACAAAACTTACTACTTCTTTCACAATATAACGGTCTAATATTTTTGGCCATAGAGACTTCTTGATTGATATATTTATTGCCATCACACCCCTATTTAAAACATTTTTCTAAGTATAACATAATTTTATATTTTGCAAAAGGTAAACTCTGGTGCCTGGCACAAAAGTTTACCTTTTTACTTTTGTAGGCTTGCTAAAGGCGATTATGTATTATATAATTTAAAGGATTAAAAATTAAGTAAAAATATGGAGATAAGATAAACAAACACATGAATTATAATACAGGTAAAAAAAATAGAATATTTTCTTTAATGATTTATATTACCTTTTTTTTGTTTTTCATTCTTATAGCCCATGCTTTACCAAAGTACAGCACTACGACTATTGCTCTGGCTGGCACTGGTCCCTCTATTTATTTCCCGGGAGATTCCTGGGACTTTGGAGAAATTGCTCCTGATGAACTTCCTACTTATATTTTTAAATTTAAAAATATCGGAGATGAGGTTTTACTCATTAAGGGAACCAAGGCTAGTTGTGATTCCTGTATTGATACGATTATTTCTTCCCAAGAATTTAATCCGGGAGAAGAGGGTGAACTGGAAATTACAGTTCATTCTCCGGATATGATAGGACAGTTCACTCAACGGGTTTATGTGGAATCTAATGATGCGGTTAATCCTCGAGTAACCATTATCATTTCCGGATTTATTAAAGAAAAAGATAAGCCAGCCAAACAGATTCAGCCCCAGCCTCAACCTCAAACTCCTTTTAGGGTTGGAACATCTTATTTCAACCGGGGAGAATACGATAAAGCTATTATTGAATTTGAAAAATCAATTGAATTGGACGAAAACCATACAGAAAGTTACTATTACCTAGGGCAATGCTACCTGCAAAAAGGAGTTATAGAATATTACAATAAAAATATTTTAACCGCCTACAGTCTATTCCGAAAGGCTAATAAATTCGCGGAGCAAGCCATCCCTCAATATGAAAAAAATATCGAAAATAATCCCGAAGATTTAAATAGTTATATTAAATTAGGTTATATCTATGAAACAAGAAGCATAGTTCCTTTTGTTAATGAGTACAATAAAGCTTTGGAATATTATTTGAAGGCATTAAATTTAACAGCAAGTCCTTCTTTAGCAGGGAATACGGGGCTTATTATTTACCTTAACACCAGAGTGGGATGTGTATATTTGGAAAAGAAAAAATTCTCTCAAGCTATAGAATATTTAGAGAGCGCGATAAAAATTTCTTCCCACAATATAGAGGCTTACTATTATTTAGGATTATCTTATGATAAAATAGGTGAAATAGAAAAAGCTCGGGAATTCCTTTCTCGCGTGATTGAACTTGCCCCCCAATCGCAGTTTGCTCAGGAAGCGGAAAAAGAATTAAATAAAATAAATAAGGATTAGTTAAGCAGTTTACCGGTGAACCGGGTAACTGGTTAACAAGACAACTAATAATGGAGGCTTTTATCGTTGTTATTATTAATTAATAATTTTGAAAAAATAAAAAATGTCAAAAGATCATCCCCTGTTATTTTCCCTGTCATTTTATTATTCTTATTATTGTCTTTTCTCCTACTTTTAAATGGCTGTTTATTTTTACCATTCTCTCAAGGTTCGGTGGAAGGTTATGTTCACGAAGAAACGGTTATCGATACCCGTTCCTTGGAAGGAGCCCTGGTCAGCATTACTGGCTCCTCCAATACTGCCCTCACCGATGCAGATGGTTACTTCCGGATAGACGAAGTATCAATAGGTGCGCGGACTTTAATTATTACCAAAGCAAGTTATATTACTTATAAAATATTAAATGTTGTAATAAAAACGGATGAAGTTTCTTTGATTGATGATGGTAATCCCATCGTTGTTCGGGCAATTGATGATAAGTATCTCTTTGATGGAGGAATTATCTATTACGATTCAGGCAAATATACCAATGCCCTTTATACTTTTCAGCAATTGGTTAATGATTTCCCTGATAGTCAATATGTTGATGATGCCCAATATTATATTGGTTATATTAATGAAAAAAAAATGGGTTATTATATTCAAGCTCTCCTCGAATACCAAAAACTAATTAACAATTATCCCGACAGCTCCTATGCTGATGATGCGCAGCTGGGAATTGGAAATTGTTATTATATATCCTATGACTATTCTCATGCCATTGAGGCATACCAGAAATTAATAGATGATTACCCCGAGAGTTCTTTGCTGGCTCTTGCTCAATACAGCATTGCTCAAAGTTATCGGAAATTAGCAAATTATGAACAGACTCTCCTCGAGTTTAATAAAGTTATAGAGAGCTATTCCGAGAGCGATTATGCTGCGCCTGCTCAATATTATATCGGCTATTCTTACTACGAAGCTAAAGATTATGGCCAGGCTATTTTAGAATTCCAAAAAACAATTGATAATTATCCTGAGTCCACCTGGCCAGGCGAATCAGAAAGGCTTATTGCCCCTTGTGCTCAGTATTATATCGGGTGGTGTTATGGCCAAAAACTTGAACAGTGGGAGGAAGCAATCCCGGCCTATCAACTGGTAATTGATTATTATCCCAATAG
>CAYTVM010000131.1:0-5511 GCA_964441685.1 uncultured Atribacterota bacterium
CTATTATTAAAGAAAACACTATTCTCTTACCAAAGTTATAATCACATCTCCAAGCCTTTAAGTAATTTTTAATTAATTTAAAATTTAGAATGATTTATTTAACTTCTTTCAAATAACTACCATAACCTTTTTCATTTATCTCCTGATAAGAGGGAATACCGATAAATTCCACTGTCTTTTCCGGATAAAGCATATTAAAATCATTTATTAGCGTAACTATAGCAGTTATATGGCGACCTACTCTTTCTTCTATGGGATGTCCATTTTTATCATAAGGAACATAAAGTTTGCCTAATTGTGCTGCTTTGACATACATTTTATCTTTTCCCGTTAAAGCTAAAGCTTCATCAGTTCTTCCTCTTAGACGCCCCTGGCTTGCATTAGTTGCTTCCATTAATATAGCCAAAGTATCACTATGGTCTCCCCATTCTCGATGTGTCAAACCATGAAAAGTAGGTGGTGACATTTCCAAATTATATTCTAACCCTTGCATTTGCAAATCCATCACAGCCATACTGGCTAAATCTCCTGCCCTCTCATGAGCTACGATAGCATTAATAACCGGATATTCTGGAGAAGCTTCATGTAAATCTATAGATAAATCACATTTCTCTTTACGAATAAACTCCACTATGCCATAACATACCTTTTCAGTAAAATTTCCTGATGGATTCCCAGGATAACCCCTATTTAAATTCCGATTATCCGAACCAGAAAGAGATTGCCCAAATTGATTAATATAAATATCCGGATCTGGCCACTGATGAATAGGATTGGTTGCCCGAGACCCATATCTAAATTTTCTTATTCCATAAGGGGTAGTAAAATGTAAATATTGCGGAGAAGCTTCCTGAGGATCATTATGCGAAAAAGCACTAAGATTAGCTTGGGGGATTACAATAATTCTACCTTTTTTGGCTATAGCATTTTCTATCAATAAAACTGCGCTCAACATAGAGGCTGGTTCATTAGGATGGGTTCCACCTAAAATAAAGATAGTCCCCCCAGGTTTCTTGCTTTCTAAAAAATATATTGTAGTATCACTATATTTTCCTTTTAAATCGGGAAAATAATCACTAAGATGAGCTATTCTGGTTACTCCTGGGCCTTTAACAATAATATCCGGTTCCCATTTCTCTATAAAAGATACAGTCGCTACAGCAGCTATTAAAAAAGAAAAAATAATTAATCCAATAGCAATTTTATAATTTTTTTTCATCTGGTTAGACCTCTTTTTTGTTTGACTATATATTATTTAATCATCAATATTCTTAATATAAAGGGGGTAATTACTATGGCACCAGTAAGTTGATTCCAAAAGTTTTTTTCCTTGAACATATCCCAGACGATTAAAATGGTAATAAATAGAGTTATTAATCTATAAATAATAGTTAACATAACTTTCCTCTCTTCTATAACAATATATTTGCTATATTATTGGCAAATATTATAATAATTATACACCAAACAGCAGTTAAGACAGCTGGAAAAATACAATACTTCAGGACCTTGAAATAATTTTTCTCTCCCACTATTTGAGCAGCAAAAATTCCGGCAAGTGCAGTAGGGGGCATTAGATCACCCAAAGCAGCTAATTGTGATAATGCGGATACAGTAATAATTGGATTATTGTTTAGTAAAGATAGAGCAAAAGGTACTCCTAATACGGAAGCAGAACCATAAGCCGAAACGGCTCCAAAAAGCGGCATGCTAGTTGAAATCCCTAAATACAAAAGTAGCTTTGGTAGACTCAAACAATTAATGACCAAATATCCTCTCACCCCGGTTAAAGTCATAACTTGAATAAACATGCCAACTCCTACTAAAATTCCTAAAACAGGCAGGGCATCATGAATGGCTTCTCGTGATATTTTGAAAAGATTAAATTTCTTTCCGGAAAATAAACCAATGAAACTTGCTAATAAAAAATAAATCGGCATACCTAATGCTGGAAATAATTTTGGTAAAAAGGTTTCCCTCAGCATTAACAGTACTAAAACAACTATTGGTAAAAAAAGTAGCAACCCATATTCTTTAGCATACGAAACAGGTAAATTATCTTTTATTTTTTCATAATTAAATGCTGTTAAATATTTTCTCCCCAACCAAAGACTAACCACAATGATTAAAGGCAAAGTTATCAATAATAAAGGCTTGGTAAAACCAGTATATGGTAAATCGATTCCTCCTCCTATAATTAAAGCATTAATATTAATAGGAGGTGCTGCTTCACCAAAAACCGCTGCCATAGCAATAATAGCTGCTGTAATTACTTTTGGAAAACCCATATATATTAATATAGGGGCTACTAATACTCCTGCAGTTAACACTGCTGCAGTTGAAGAACCTGTTATCATTCCCGGGAAAAGTACTATTAATGATAGTCCGATTAATAAAAGAGCAGGCCGATAATGAAATCTCTCAATCATCCAACGAGTAATAGTATCCATCATTCCATTATATTGTACCACTTTCATAAAAATCATGGCAGTGGCAATAACTAAAATTGTATTTATATAATTAAAAGCACCTTCTACTAAATGACGGATAGGAATTCCAAAACCAGCAACCAAACATCCGGAAATAGCAGCTATAGCCATAGCTATTCCTACTGGTAATTTAAATTTAAAACAACAAAAAGCGAATATCCCTACCATTATAATAAAATAAAGTAATTCAATCCCAAGCAATATATTGCCCCCCCTTCTCTAATTATTAGGATAAAATTAATAAATAATTTTAAATTAGAACAATTTATTATTTTAAAAAGTTGTTGGCTCCATTACTAATTGCTGAATTATGGAGCCAACAACTTTCCTTTCACTATTTACTCTTACGATTATTAATGTTGCTGTTAATAACCAATTGCTACCCCATCACGGCGTGAGTCTCCGCCGCCAAAGAAAACACCATTTTTCAACATAATCCCTTGAGCGCCACCGAAATAAAGGTCATATTCTCCTTTAACTGCCACCTTATTGCCTAAAAGTTCAAGCGTTTCTATGGTAATGGCCGGAATGCGACTTTCCACGCTGATGGGTTGAGCTTTTCCTCCTGAAGTATAACAATGCATACGGGCTGCTTCTATAGCTTCATCCATCCCCATACCGAAATCAATCACATTAGAGATCACCTGAACCATGGCCGTAAAGATTCTGGTTCCACCCGGAGTACCTAAAATCATAAATGGTTCTCCCTCTTTTTCTATGATAGTCGGTGACATGCTGGATAAGGGAATCTTGCCTGGTTCGGGAGCATTTGGAGAATCAGGACTTTGAGAAAAATCATCCATCTCATTGTTCATGATAATCCCGACTTCCGGAACAATGACGCCTGACCCAAAGAAATAATTGATGGTTTGAGTCAATGCAACCACATTACCTTCAGAGTCTATGACTGAGATATGACTGGTACTTTCGTGTTCATATAGGGTAGGTTCGCCGGCAGATATATCTTGCATTGGATTTTTAACATCTATTTGGTCTGCTAAAAATTTAGCATATCCTTTAGAAGTAAGACCCTTTAAAGGAATGTCTTTGGCAAACCCGGGATCACCCATATATTTTGCTCTGTCCGCAAAAGCCATTTTCATTGCTTCAGCCATGACAGAAATATGTGTAGGCCCATGATAATTCATGTTGGCAATATCATAATTTTCCATAATATTCAGGATTTGAATGAGATGGGTACCGCCGGAGCTTGGAGGAGGCATGGAATAAATGTCACATCCGCGATAACTTCCAGTGATGGGTTTACGAATATAAGGTTTGTAATCCTTTAAATCCTGAAGGCTCAAACTTCCGCCTTTTGCTTGTACTGCGTCTACAATTTTTTGACCTAATTCACCACCATAAAAATGTTCAACACCCTTATCTAAAATTTCCCGGTAGGTTTTTGCTAAATCAGATTGTATAAGCGTATCTCCGGCTTCCAAAGCAAGACCATCTTTCAGGTAAGCAATTTTAAGCGGATCATTCCAGTCATTTAATTTATTAAAATTATCTTTAATCATCCCGCTTAAAGTCTCGGTAACTTCAAAACCGTTTTCCATATAGGATATTGCAGGAGCCATTACCTCAGCTAAGGTCATGGTTCCATAGGTCTCTAAAGCAGTTTTAAGGCCCATAAGTGTGCCAGGAACAGCCACTGCTTTACCGCCTAATTGTGTCCATTTTTCTGCTTTTGACTGTTCGGAAGCATACATATCTTTTGTGGCGGCATTAGGGGCATGTTCACGATAATCCACGACGACGACTTCTCCTGTCTTCGCGAAACGAATCAACATAAATCCACCGCCGCCAAGGCCGGAAGCGTTTGGTTCGGCAGCATTCAAGGCAAAAGCGGTTGCAATAGCCGCATCAATCGCATTACCGCCTTTTTTCAGGGTCTCAACACCGGCCTGAGCAGCCAGAGGATGAGCAGCAGCTACCATTCCGTTTCCGGCTATTGTATTATCAGGTGTGTGCCTATCTGCTGCAAAAGAAACATTTATCAAAATAAACATCATTAAAAAAACCGAAACTAGCAAAACAATTTTTTTATTACTAACTTTCATTTTTCCCTCCCTTTTTTAATCATTTAATTTTTATATTCTTTCATATTACTTTTGACCGTACCTAATCATTCTTTATTTCCTTGATACAAACTAAATTATTTTCACCTCCTTTTTCCCTTATATGATGCTCTTTTTTTAACTTAAAAACTACACGAAAGTCAATGGATTAAATCCATAAGCATATTTAAAAATTCTTTTTATAAATATGAATTGTTTAGATTATGTATTTTCTCTACTCCTCCAAGTTATTTTGAAGATATTTCTGTATCAATTCTCCTGTTTCTAATATTTTACTAACAACTTCCAAAGGTATCTCTTTTTCTTTGCTCATATTAGTAAAGTAATTATCCTTATTGCTTGACTCTATTATAATAAGATGATCAGCATAAGGGACAACTTCATTTATAAACGAATCCGATAAAACACCTCTTCTTGCTTCACCACCAATATGCATAACCAAAAGCTTAACATTCCTAATCTTAATTTCTTTTATTAGAGCCGTAGCTCTTGCTAATTCTTCTTCTTTATTAATTCCTGCTGCCCCCAAACCCTTTGAACTTCCACCTACAACTATTACAACTATTTTATAATTTTTTATAATATCCGGATGGGCAAGTTGTTGATAGTCGACCTTTAGTTGATATTTCTTAGCAAGGACATTAACCATTCTGGCATCCGGACTTTGGCCAACAGAAGTAAGTAATACTTCTGGCGGTTCCTCACTTGCAAAACAAAAACTGAAAGCTATATTGATAGTCAAAAAAACTAAAACAGTCAAAAATAATACTTTTATAATTTTTTTCATTTTCTTTTTCGCTCCTTTTAAATTTGTATCGGGTCTGTAAAATTTTTAAAATGATTTGTTTAATAATAACACAAAAATACCTTAAGTTACAGAAATATGTTAGTTAAATTTTAAAAGTGCACTATTTAAGAATTAAAAGTGCACTAAATTA
>CAYTVM010000132.1:0-5496 GCA_964441685.1 uncultured Atribacterota bacterium
TTACTCTTTATTTTTTATATTTATTTCATTCAAAGTTTCTTTCAAGAAATCTAATAATGATTTTTGCTCATCTTTATCCATCTGAGAAACATATTGATTATAGATTTGAATGTAATCTACATATTCATCCAAGTTATTACTTGGGCCGGATACATATTTCGGAATATTGTTTATATATTTGGTTAGAATCCCAAAACACATTCCTACAAAGACGGTTAAAGCCAATTCGATATAACTATTTGTCGTATTGGAAGGAAGAATTTGATTTAATAATTGAATTTCAGCTATTCCTTCGGTAATTTTTTTTATGAGAAGGATTAAAACAAGTAAGACGCAAGCACAAAAAATAAGAGGAGATTTAGTTTGCGAGGCTTCTTTAAACAGTTCTTTTAGGTTAAATTTTCCTTTAATTTCCTCAAATTTTTGAATGATATCGTTTTTTAATTTGCTAAGTTCGGCTGCTTTTATAGGAAGGTTTCTTTGGAAAAAATTGGAGACGATATATCCTTTTTTCGTAGGGAAGAAGGTTACGGTAGAGCGGCCTAATTTTTCCCATCTATGATGATCTGATTCTGGGATTTGGTACTCTACCTCCAGGAAGCCTTCTTTACTGAGTAATTGCAACATATCATAAGCTGTCCATTTGCTTACTCCCATTTTTTGAGCTACTTCTGAGTAATGGATGGGCGAAGCCTTTTCTTGGTATAAATTGATCAAGATTTTTAAAAATTCTTTTTGTCTTTTAGTTATTTTCATAAGACTAATCTCCCAAAAGACCCAAAAAGTAATAAAAAAAAATACATTTATTATAGTTTTATTATATCACTATAAGATAATTTTACCAATTTGTTTAACTCTAAAAAATTGAAAACCAGTGTTATTAAAAATTAAAATTTATCTTTTTTCATAGTATCCTGATAATCATTGATATCGTAGCCATTATCATCATTGGGAGATTTATAGACTGGACATAACCAGATAGCGTTTACTCCTAAATTTTTTATATAATCTAATTTTTGAATAATTCCTGCTAAGTCTCCGATGCCATCTCCGTTACTATCCTTAAAACTTCTGGGGTATATTTGATACACTATTACTTCTTTCCACCATTTTTTCTCCATTTTTTACCCTCTCTTTATTTTTTTAAAAATATTATAAAGTATTGTTCAAAGTATTTAAAGCTAAATCATTAAAAATTGGAGACTTGAATCTTTTGACTTCGATTAAATATTGTAGTAAGTTATTAAATAACAAAGATCCTCCAATGTTGAAGAAGAATAGATTCCTTCGGATAATTTTTTTACTTTGGTACCTTCGACAAGGAAAAAAGTAAAACGTGTATCAAATAAGATAACGGTAAAAAGCCTGTATAATTAATAAAATGAAAACTTTTAAAAGGAAGACCTTTCATAAAAGAGTATTCTATCGATGGCATGGGGGAATAATCGTTTTGATGATGAAAATGGTGTATCATTGTTAATAAACAGAGGTGCTAAAATGATTAGAGATATTAAAAAAATTATTAGTGAAATGACTTTAGAAGAAAAAGCCAGTTTGTGTTCAGGATTGGATTCTTGGCATACTAAAAATGTGAAAAGACTGCGGATACCTTCAATAATGATGGCAGATGGTCCCCACGGTCTTAGGAAGCAGGCTAAGGAAACAGATCATTCAGAAAGTAAATCAAGTATACCTGCAACATGCTTTCCATCAGGGGCAACGTTAGCTTGTTCATGGGATAGAAAATTAATCGAAAAGGTGGGCATTGCATTGGGTGAAGAATGTCAGGCTGAGGGTGTGTCGATTATTTTAGGGCCTTCTGCTAATATTAAACGTTCGCCATTATGCGGAAGAAACTTCGAATATTTCTCTGAAGACCCATATCTTTCATCTCAAATGGCGGAATATCATATAAAAGGTGTACAAAGCCAGGGAATAGGCACATCACTCAAGCACTTTGCAGCAAACAACCAGGAACACAGAAGAATGTCAGTGGATACTATTATTGATGAAAGAACTTTAAGGGAAATATATTTGGCAAGTTTTCAGGGAGCGGTAAAACAAGCCCAGCCCTGGACTGTTATGTGCTCATACAATAAAATAAACAGCGAATACTGTTCAGAAAACAAGTATTTATTAACTGACATATTAAAAGATGAATGGGGACATAAAGGTTTTGTAATATCTGATTGGGGGGCTGTAAATGAAAGAGTTAAAGGATTAGCAGCAGGGTTAGAACTTGAAATGCCATCAAGTTGGGGTATAGGAGATAAAAAAATAATTAAAGCAATAGAAAGCGGACAATTAGACGAAAAAGTGCTTAATGAAGCTGTCGAGAGACTACTAACCGTAATATTTAAAGCGGAAAACAATAAAAAAGAAGATGTTTCATACAATAAAGATGAACACCACCAATTGGCAAGAGAAGTAGCCGGGGAATGTATGGTGCTTCTTAAGAATGAAGATAATATTTTACCATTCAAAAAGAATGGAGTCATCGCATTAATAGGTGGATTTGCAAAAATATCAAGATATCAGGGTGGAGGGAGCTCTCATATTAATCCTACAAAAATAGATAATACATATGATGAAGTGCTAAAAATAACCGGTAACAAAGTAAGGATTAGATATGCACAAGGGTACCTAATAGATTCTGATGAAATTGATGAAAGTTTAATTGATGAAGCAAAAGAAACAGCTAAGAATACAGATGTGGCAGTAGTATTTGTGGGATTACCTGACAGATATGAATCAGAGGGATATGACCGAAATCATATGGATATACCTGAAAATCATAAAAATTTAATTGAAGCAGTTACAGAAGTACAAAAAAACATTGTAGTAGTATTAGGCAATGGTGCTCCAATTGAAATGCCTTGGGTGGGTAAAGCAAAAGGTATAATAGAAGGATATTTAGGTGGTCAAGCAGTAGGTGGTGCAATTGTTGATGTATTGTTTGGTATTACCAATCCCTGCGGAAAACTCGCAGAAACTTTCCCTATTAAATTATCTCATAATCCTTCATATATTAATTTTCCTGGAGAAGAAGATAAAGTTGAATATAAGGAAGGATTGTTTGTGGGATACAGATATTATGATACAAAGGGAATTGATCCTTTATTTTCATTTGGCCATGGATTAAGTTATACAAATTTTGCATATACAGATATTTCAGTGGATAAAAACAAAATAAAAGATACCGGTACTGTTACCGTAAAAGTAAAAATTAAAAATATGGGGAGCATAGTTGGAAAAGAAATTATTCAGTTGTACATAAGAGATATCGAGAGTAGTGTCATAAGACCTTTAAAGGAGCTTAAAGGATTTGAAAAAGTTGAATTACAGCCAGACGAAGAGAAAGAAGTATCATTTATATTAGATAAACGTTCTTTTGCCTATTATAATGTAGATATTAAAGATTGGCATGTAGAAAGTGGCGATTTTGAAATACTAATAGGAAAATCATCAAAAGAAATAGTGCTTAGAAAGACTATAAATGTTCAATCAACCGTTAATCTGAGAAAGAAATTTCATAGAAATTCAACAGTAGGAGATTTAATGAATGACCCAAGAGGTAAAATGATTATTGAAAAAATGATACAACAATTTAAACAGGAGGAAGGAATGAATTTTGAGCTATCACAAATGGAAAATTCTGAAATGGGGAAGGCTTTAATGAGATACATGCCATTACGTGGTTTAATTAATTTTAGTAATGGAGCATTTAGTGAGGAAATGCTTGAAAATTTAATAGTAGAGTTAAATAATAGTGGAAAAAAGATGTTTAATAAAAAGGAGAAAAGCTAAGATGAAAAAAGATAAAGAAACTTTAGAAAGTTCCAAAGCACAGGATGAATTAAAGAAATTGGACAATCTGGAAGATTCGTTAGAAGCAGAAGATTTAAAAAAATTAGATTAAGAATTCAAGAGGAGGAGAAAATGGTTATAGAGGCAATTAAAGAGAGGCAGAGTGTTCGAAGTTATCAGGACAAAGAAATTCCAGAAGAAATATTGCAAGAGATTTTGGAAGCAGGAAGATTAGCGCCTTCGGCTTGCAATAATCAACCATGGAAGTTTATAGTAGTAAGAGATAAAAATTTGAAAGAAAGATTGATTTCTGTCTGTAAAAATCAGAAATTTGTTGGAGAGGCGTCAGTAATCATTGTGGGTTGTGCCATAAACCCAAGTTATAAAATGGGCAATGGCGAATATAGTTATACTGTTGATTTAGCCATTGCTCTGGATCATATGAGTTTACAAGCCGCTGCCTTGGGTTTGGGGACCTGTTGGATTGGTGCTTTTTATCAGGATGAGGTAAAAGAAGTTTTAAAAGTTCCGGAAGATATAAGCGTTGTTGCCTTATTACCATTAGGATTTCCTAAAGAATTAGAGCGTAAAATTAGAAGGAAACCTTTATCGGAAATCGTTTGTTACGATAAATATGTTTTATAGATTTTGTCAGTGGACGGTCCTTTGACAAACTTTAATCTTACTTATTCATTAAATTCCCTTTTAATTGTATTCTTAATTTTTTCAATTACAATTTGACCGGTTCTACCAATGACTGCAGAATTTAAAGGCCCTGGATAAGCATTATATTTAGAATTAGATTCAATATTTTAATTTTAAATAAAATAATTTGATATTATAATATTTTATGATATAATATTATCTAACTTGTCTGACAATATTACTAATAGGACAAATAATATATAAAAAGGAACCTCTTAATGTTTAACAAAGTTAAAACTCAAAAAGTTTATATGAAAATAGTTGAACAAGTTCGAGATTTAATAAAAGAGGGTAGGTTAAAACCAGGGGATAAGCTTCCTCCAGAACAAGTGCTGGCTGAGAAATTTGGCACCTCTCGCCCTTCAGTGAGAGAAGCGCTGAGCGCGCTGGAAATATTGGGCATCACTGAAAGCAGAGGGGGCAAAGGAAATTTCATAAGGGATACACCCCGTTCCTCTTTATACGAGCAAGAAGTCATGGAGCTAGAGGAAGAGGAGAGCCCTTTTGAAATGCTAGAAGCAAGAAAAGCGGTGGAAATCGAGATTGCTGATCTTGCCGCCAAAAAAGCAACCAAAGAAGATATCGATGCCATATCTGAATCTTTGAATAAAATGAAGAATGCCATAAGCAATATTCCCGAGATGATGGAATTTGATAGAGAATTTCATATTAACATAGCCAGGGCGGCACATAATAATCTTCTTTTTTCTATGATGGCTTATTTGAGTAATTTGTTAAAAGAAAAACTCTGGGTAAACATGAAAGAGAAAACCTGGAATCTTACCGGCTATCCCCAGAAATATCTAAAGGAACACACTGAGATTTTTAATGCCATTAAAAACAAAGATAGTAAAAATGCTCGCAAACAAGTGTATCATCATTTAGCCGGTGTGAAAAAAGATTTATTAAAAAATTAAAGGAGGACACGATGCAAGACTCAATCTATAAATTTATGAAAGTGGGATTAATCCACTTTATGGCTTA
>CAYTVM010000133.1:0-5493 GCA_964441685.1 uncultured Atribacterota bacterium
TTTTATGGAAAAAACAGAATTTTATTCTCTTTTAAATGGTGATGAGTATCCTTTAAGGGAGATGGAGAAACGCTCAGAAGAATTTTATTTAGAAATGAAAAAAAGGCGAACCGTTCGTCAATTTTCAGACCAGCCAGTCCCACGTATTATTATAGAAAATTGTATTCGCGCAGCAGGAACAGCACCCAGTGGGGCCAATATGCAGCCTTGGAGTTTTGTAGTGGTCAGCGATCCGGAGGTTAAACAACAGATTCGTCGGGAAGCTGAAAAAGCAGAACGGGAATTTTATAATAAAAAAAACAACTTAAAGTGGGTAGAAGATTTGAAGCCCTTGGGAACCAATGAAAATAAACCTTTTTTGGAAATAGCGCCTTATCTCATCGTTATTTTCGCTCAGCGGTATAGTCTTTTACCAGATGGAAGTAAAAGAAGCCATTATTATGTGAATGAGTCGGTAGGCATTTCTACAGGCATACTTCTATCTGCCTTACACCATGCCGGACTTACTTGCTTGACTTACACGCCCAGTAAAATGGGTTTCCTGAATCATATCTTATCTCGTCCTTCTAACGAAAGACCCTTTTTGATATTGGTGGTTGGCTATCCGGATAAAGAGGCAGTCATACCTAAAATAGGAAAAAAATCACTAAAAGACATTATTAAATTTGTTTGAAATAAAAAAATAGTGCATTGGTAAGTGCTGCTATCTTAATCGATAATCAAAAAATCCTCATTAGATATGTTGGGAAAATTAATCAATTAAGATGAAATATTTGAAATTTAACCTTATAATATGATTATTAGCTGTTAGGTGAAATTAATGAAATTTAATATAAAACATGGGGAGGATGTCGAAGATGAAATCTATTTATCTCGATTATAATGCAACAACTCCGGTTGATCCAGAAGTTGTTGAGGTAATGAGGCCATATCTCGAAGAATATTTTGGCAATCCATCGAGCTCACACTGGTATGGGATTCAAACCAAAAAAGCCATCGAAAAAGCCCGTAAGCAAGTAGCTGATTTACTACACTGTCAACCGGATGAAGTGACCTTTACCAGTGGGGGAACGGAATCGAATAATTATGCTATTAAAGGGGTAGCATTTACCAATCGTCATAAAGGCAATCACATCATTACCTCAACTATTGAACATCCGGCAGTGATTGAGGTCTGCAAGTATCTTGAAGCGAATGGTTTTCAGATAACTTACCTACCCGTGGATGAGTTTGGGTTGGTGCATGTGAAAGAGATGGAGAAAGCCATCACGCCACAGACTATTTTGATCACAATTATGCATGCCAATAACGAGGTTGGAACCATTCAACCAATTCCGGAAATTGCCAAGCTCGCCAAACAGAATGGAATCATCATGCACACAGATGCAGCTCAATCGGTGGGAAAAATTTCTACAATCATTGACGAATTAGGCGTGGATCTTTTATCTATCGCCGGACATAAGCTATATGCCCCCAAGGGTGTTGGCGTCCTATACATCCGTCACGGAATCCATTTAGAAAAGCAAATCCATGGAGCCGGTCACGAGCAGGATAGAAGAGCAGGGACAGAGAATGTATTGGAGATTGTGGGATTGGGAAAGGCATGCGAAATTGCAAAACGAGATTTGGATAAGAACATTCTGCATATGAAAACTATGCGAGATAGATTGTATAATGGATTGCAAAAGATATTGGGAGAGATAAAACTGAATGGCCACCTGGAAAAGCGCCTACCAAATACCTTAAGTGTAAGCTTTGCAAATATTGAAGCGAACACAATTTTATCCGAAATGGAAGGAATTGCAGCTTCTGCCGGTTCCGCTTGCCATTCGGATTCTATTGATGTCTCCTCAGTGCTCATGGCTATGAATGTTCCGCTGGAGTATGCGATGGGAACAGTGCGTTTTTCCATCGGCAAAATGACAACTATGGATGAAATAGATCGGGCTATTGAAATTATTACCGGAGCAGTTCAGCGGATAAAACCTTCAGAGACAAGAGGTTTCTCCCCCTGTGACTGATCTATCAGACATCAAGCTGACAACACACTTTACCGCGGGATTGGGGTGTGCTTGTAAACTGCAACCCCAGGCGTTGGAAAAAATTTTGGCAGTTTTACCGAAGAGGGAGAAGGGAAAATAACCGTACGTGTTACTCCGGTAAAACATCATGTATTTCTTGACCGGTAGATAAAATGAATTGACGAGTATAAAAGGGAGAATGATACATGGATATAAATAATAAAACATTTTTTTGTTCCTGGAGTGGAGGCAAAGACTCTTGTTTATCTTTGTATCATACTCTCAAGCAAGGCGGCATTCCCAAAAGGTTGATTACCATGTTAATAGAGAATGGTAAACGATCCAGGTCCCACGGCTTATCGTTAAATTTGCTTAAAAAGCAGTCTGAATCTTTAAATATTCCAATTAGTACCTGTGCTACATCCTGGGAAGATTATGAAACAAACTTTATAACAGCATTAAAAGAAATGAAAGAAAGCGGCGTTCATATTGGCGTGTTTGGTGATATAGATATAGATGACCATAAAAAATGGGTTAAGAAAGTTTGCCATAAAACCAATATCTTAGAGTATCTTCCTTTATGGAAAAGACCTAGAAAAAAAATAGTCCAAGAATTTATTGATTATGGATTTAAAGCAATCATCGTCGCTGTTAAAGATAAGTTGTTAGGTAAAGAATTATTGGGTAGAGAATTAGATAAAAATTTGTTAAAGAAATTTGAAAAAAGAGGTGTCGACCTTGCCGGAGAAAATGGTGAATATCATACCATGATGACAGGGGGACCAATTTTCACAAACGATATAGAATATAAATTAGAAGAAAAAATATTTTTTAATGGTTATTGGTTTCAAAATGTGTCAGTTGAAAAATAAACTCCCCTTAAAAAAATTCCCTTTGCATGGTATAATTGAGGAAATTTCAGGTTAGTGATTGAAACGAAAGAAGGAGAATGATAATGATTTCCCAACATTTCATTATGATCACTATTTTAGTCGTCACAGTCATTTTGTTCATCCTGGATGTTTTTCGTATTGATTTGGTTGCCATTTTATGTATGTTAACTTTAGGTTGGACTGGAATTTTAAAACCCTTTGAAGCTATTTCCGGATTTTCCAGTAATGCTGTTCTTGCCATGATGGCTGTCATGGTAATGGGCTATGGTATTTTTCAAACGGGCGTCATGGAACGATTTTCTAACTGGATTCTAAAGATGGTCGCTCATAGCAAAGGAAAATTAATCTTATTGGTCTCACTTTCAGTCGGTTTGATATCGGCTTTCATGCAAAATGTCGGAGCTGCTGCCCTTTTTCTTCCGGTAATATTGATTATAGCAAAGAAAGAAAATTATTCTCCATCTGAGCTGATTATGCCGATGAGTTTTGCGGCTATTTTAGGTGGAACTTTAACCATGGTTGCTTCAGGCCCCCTTATTATCTTGAATGATTTAATGAGAGATTCAGGACTACAACCTTTTGGTTTATTTCAGGTTACTCCCATCGGGTTGATCTTATTGATAACCGGTATTTTATATTTTTTATTTTTAGGAAAATTCTTCTTACCCAGCAGGGGGAGGGAAGAAAAGAAGCTCCCTGAACAAAAATTATTAATCGATACCTGGCAACTTCCTTATCAAGTCTATCATTTTATCATTCCCCGGGAGAGCGCCTTAATTGGAAAAACACTCGAGAATGCTCATATCTGGGATCAATATCATCTCAATATTTTATCTTTATCCAAAGAAAAAGAGATTGTATATGCTCCCTGGCGGGAGACTTATTTTAAAGCAGGACAGAAATTAGCCTTGTTGGGAAAAAAAGAAAATATACAAGAATTTACTCAAGATTTCGGATTCCGTTTAAAAGAAGAATTGGAGGAGTTTCAGGATTTTGAAAGCCCGGAGAAAGCAGGCTTTGCCGAAGTAGTAGTGCCCCCTCGGTCGGATTTTATTGGTAAAAGCATTCGCCAGCTTGCTATTCGAAAAAATTTCAATGTTGAACCTGTCATGATTTTTAGCCAGGGTAGAGAAGTGAAGGGTGATTTTTCAGATAGAAAGATGGTGATAGGGGATATTTTAATTTTCCATGGATTGTGGAAAAATCTTATTCGTTTAAAAGAATCTAATAAGGTAATTGTCATTACTTCCATTAAAAAAGAAAAGGAAAAGAAAGATAAATCTTGGATTGCGCTCGCTTGTTTTTTAGGTGGGATTGGTCTATCCATAGCCGGATTTCCACTCTCCATTTCTCTTTTTTCCGGTGCAGTTGCCATGGTGCTAACCGGTGTTTTAACCATTGAAGATTTTTATTCTGCCATAGACTGGAAAATAGTATTTTTAATTGCCGGGTTGATTCCTCTGGGAATTGCCATGCAAAAGACCGGAACAGCTGCTGTCCTGGCAGAAAAAATGATTTTGGTTACACAGGGAAGTCATCCGATTTTTATCCTGTTTTCTATTGCTGTTCTTTCCACTTTGTTTTCTTTGTTTATGTCCAATGTGGCTTCAACGGTTGTTTTGGTACCCCTGATGATTAACCTGGCCGGGTTGGTGCAAATTGATCCCAGGCCTTTGGTTTTGATGGTAGCGGTTTGTTCTGCCAATTCCTTTGTTTTGCCGACCCATCAGGTCAATGCCATGCTGATGACTGCGGGGGGTTATCAAAATAAAGATTATTTAAGAGCCGGAGGAATAATGACACTTCTTTTTTTATTGGTTGTGACCATTGTCTTTTATTTATTTTATTTTTAATGGAGGATTTTATGTATATTGAACAATTTTATGTACCCAAAATAGCCCATAGCTCTTATCTTTTAGGTGGAAAAGAAAATTGTGCTGTTGTTGATCCACGACGTGATGTCCATATCTATATTGAGGCAGCAAATAGAATGGGTTTTAAAATTACCCATATTTTAGAGACTCATCTACACGCCGATTTTGTTTCGGGTCACCTGGATCTGGCAGAAAAAACCGGAGCAAAAATTTATGCTCCTGCTTCGGCCAATTGTCAATTTAAGCATCAACCCATACAAGAAGGAGATGAATTTAAGGTTGATGATTTGTCTATTTGGGTGATTGAGACGCCAGGTCATACGCCGGAACACCTTTCTTATATTGTGGTAGATAAATCAAGAGGAAAAGAACCGGTAGCCGTTTTCTGTGGTGATACCCTGTTTGTAGGAGACGTAGGTAGACCTGATCTTTTCCCGGGAAGAGCAAAAGAATTGGCTTCCCAGTTATTTGTCAGTCTTAAAAAATTAAAGGAATTACCGGATTTTTGTGAAGTTCTGCCGGCTCACGGAGCAGGCTCTCTCTGCGGAAGGGCTATAGGTGCTAAACGAACAAGTACCATCGGGTATGAAAAGAAATATAATAAAGCATTACAGATTGAGTCGGAAGAAGATTTTATTAATTCTCTGACCCATGAAATGCCTCCGGTACCCGATCATTTCAGCCGTTGCAGCGATATTAATCGAA
>CAYTVM010000134.1:0-4954 GCA_964441685.1 uncultured Atribacterota bacterium
GGCTACTTCTGTATTTTGTTATATAATATTACCTTAATAATGAAAATGTCTTATTTTATTCTTCTCTTATTTCTAAATTTTTACATATGTTTAATAACTCATTTACTCTTTTGTCACCGGTCGTAGCTTGAATATCTGCCATTACAATATCGCAGGAAGATAATTCTTTATATATTTTCTCCATATCTTTTTGAATATCACCTAAGCTTGCCTCCTGCAATCGAACTGGTGAATACATCACGGCTCTTCTTGTGTCAGGAAACATCTTTTTAACTTTTTTCATATCAGACATTATGCCCATATCCAGATAACCAACCTTAGGTAATTTTCTTATCTCTTCTAAATAGGGAGTAACATTCCAGTTGCAAGTATGCATACCAAACCTTTCAAAACTTTCTGCAATCTTTTTATCGTAAGGGAAAAGAAATTCTCGATAAATTTGTGGAGATACCATATTAACCGTACAATTACTGACACAAAAATGATTAATATAAAATCCGGACTCTCGCTGTTTTTTTTGAACTTTTAGAGCTAATTTTATCATTAAATCACTGATTACGGAGAAAAAATGGTGCACCAGAGCTGGCTTATCATAAAAATCGGTAAAAATATTTTCTCCTCTTAAGTGGAAAGCATTATTGAGAACACCTTGCCAGTTCAAATATCCATGAATTTTGCCCCATTGACTTTTAATGATATCCATTTGATGGAAAATTTCTTCTACAAAAGGACCGGAAAGAATTTTTTCCACATCTAATTTTTCAATTTTATTAACAGATAATTTCTCTTTATTTCTATCAATTTCTGGCCATCTATCCTTTCCGTATATTAAAGGAAAACCAAATATTTTTGGAATAACATAAGCCCCATAACATCCGGAAATAGTCGCTAAATCGTCTTTATTATCTTCATTCCAATAAGAAACCGTAGGAAATCTCTGGCATAACTCCCTCTTTATCTTTACTAAAGTTTTGTAACGATAAAAAGGATTAACATGCCACTTTTCTGAAAAACTAACCCCACATCTCTGATAAAACCAAGCAGGTTCAAAGCCTAAAGACACTCTCATATCTGATTCCGTACCGTCGGCGGGTTCTCTTCTGGCAGGGCCACTTATGGGAATATGATTTCTTAATTTTAATATTTTCACAAAATTACGCCTCTTAAATTAAGTAAATCTTTTTACCGCATTGTGCCGGGTAAATATAAAACAAACCAGGGGATATAAGTAATTAAAAACAATACCCCTATTAAGACCAGCAGCATAGGAAATATTTCTTTAATAATTGATTTTAGTGGGGTTCCTGAAATTCCTGATACGATAAACAAAAGCATGCCAAAAGGCGGAGTGGATAAACCAATCATCATATTTAAAACAATGACCACACCAAAATGAACCAAATCAATACCTAACAACTTAACCAGGGGAAGAACCATGGGGATAAATACCAAAGTTATTGCCATCGTATCGATAAACATACCTAAAATAATAAATAAAATATTAATGACAAGCAAAAGAACATATTTATTAGAAGTAATACCTAATAATAAACCCGAAAAAATACTTGGTATGTGTTCTATGGCAACAATATAAGAAAATGAAAAAGCCGCCCCTACAATAACGGTTAAAATTCCTGTTGTCTTGGCAGTCTCAATAATAACCTCCAATAACTGCTTTAAACCAAGTGAATGATAGACCAAGACGGAAATAAGCAAGGCATAAATACCGGCAAGGGCACCTGCTTCAGTAGGGGTGACCACTCCAGTATAAATACCTCCCAATAAAATAACCGGAGTCATTAATGCCGGGAAGGCAACGACTGTACTTTTAATAAATTGTCTTAGAGTATATTTTTCACCCCGGGGATAACGTCTTTTATTGGCTATAAAGGCAATATAGGCCATTAATGCTAAACCAATTAAAATACCAGGAATCATTCCACCAATAAAAAGCTCGCCAATCGAAGCACCTGAAAGCATTGCATAAAAAATCATCGGTATACTAGGTGGAAAAATAGGACCAATTGTAGCTGAAGCCGCGGTAATGGCACAACTGAAACTATCATCATAACCTTGTTCGCGCATTGCCTCAATTTCCATAATACCCAGGCCGGATGCATCTGCCACCGCGGAACCGGTCATGCCTGAAAAGATGATTGAAGCTACTACATTAACATGACCCATGCCACCCCTCCATCGACCAACCAAGCTATTTGCAAATTTAAATATTTTTTCAGTTACAGCCCCTGAATTCATTACTTTAGCAGCAAAGACAAAAAGAGGGACAGCAATTAGGATAAACTTAACATCTAGATTGCTTAAAAACTGACCAGCTGCCATTTGTAATCCGGTAGCTGGCCCGGGAGCTAATAAGCAGTAAAAAATTGAACTCATCAACATTCCTAATGCAATAGGCAGCCTTAGTACAAAGGTTAATATAAAACATAATAAGAACACTATTAGGGGTATATTCATCTTATGCTTCTCCTTTAGGTAATTTTCTTATATCAATATAAAGATTGTAAGCTATTCTACCTATCATGATAATCATAAAAATAACATAGGGAAAAAATACAATATTCATGGGTACTTTTAGAACATTGGATTTTTTAAAGGACATGAAATTAACCCAATGATAAGTAGGAACAAAAGCAATGATAAAAGAGCTAAGCAACATTAAGTTACCTATAATCCTCATCCAAAATTTTATCTTCGGAGAAGCATCGTCATAAATCATAGTAAATTTCACATGAGTATCATCACGCATTGCATAGCATGCCCCAAATAAAGTGGTCCAGCTAAACATCATCAAAGTAAATTCTAAGGGCCAGGTGAGGGGCACTAAAAAATAACGGTAAAAAACCTGGAGTAAAAAAGCAATAAATAACAAGGAAAAAGTGATTGCTGGTATATATATCTCAGTTACATCCAGAAATAATTTACCAATTTTTACCCAGATTGATTTATTCTTCACAATAATATTCTCCCTTATTATATTAGATGGCCCCACCATACAATAAGACAGTGGGACCACCTATTTCGATTTTAAATTTCAAGATAGTACTATTAGCGTTTTTCAGCCTGGATTTTCTCATACAGATCCATATCCCAATCTTTTGAGATGTCTTTACTCTCATTCTGATAGGACCATTTTGCATATTCTGCAAAAGCTTCTTTATCCGGGTCTTCAATGACAATTAAACCTTCCCCTTTAAAGAATTCAACTAATTCTGATTCAGCTTTTAAGTTGGTCTCCGCACAGAAATCTCTAGCTTTAGCCATAGCTTTGCGAATGACCAATTTTTCTATATCACTGAAGGATTGCCATCTCTTTTCATTGATACTGGGCCATACCGAATTAACCACATGATCGGTGAGAATAATATACTTGGTTACTTCATAGAATTTTGCATTTTTATCAGTAGGCAAAGGATTATCTTGCCCTTCTACGGCTCCAGTTTTTAAACCCATGTAAACCTCACCAAAACTCATGGGAGTGGGGTTGCCACCTAATGCCTTACCTAGAGCTATCCAGGCAGGGCTGGCAGGTGTTCTTAATTTGACGCCTTTCATTTCTTGAGGAGTTCTAACTGGACCTACTTTTTCAACCAAATTCAACTGTCTTGTACCAAGATAGAATGCAGATAGAGGTCTTACGCCTGTTTTCTGAGCGACATCTTCAAAAATTGCTTCTCCAATCTTCCCATTTAATACTCTATTCATATGCTCAAAACCACTGAAAGTATAAACAGAACCTATCATGGATAGATAAGGGACGAATTCTGCCAACCAACTGTCACTGAAGTAAGCTATATCGAGACTTCCTTCTCGGCAAGCAGCTAATTCGCCTTCCTGAGTATACAATTGACCGGCTATATACAGGTCAGCGGTAATTTTACCATCGGAAAGTCTTTCTACTTCCTCTTTAAAAACCTGCATGGCTCTTGTATGGGCATCATCGGGAACGCTAATTGAAGACCAGGTAAGTGTAATATCAGCCGCAAAGATATTCGCACAACTAAAAGTTAACAGCAAAGTCAAGATAACTAAAATAATCTCTAACTTTTTGAATTTCATTTTGAAATCCTCCTTTATTTTTTTTCAATTTAGGATTACTTCTGCCTCTTATACTTATTAACTAATCTTTTACCTTCTTCAACACCTCCCTTTTAGCAGAACAACACAACAATTTATTCTCTAAATAAAGTAGCGTTTACTGCTTATTTTTTATTTGCAACGAATATTGACATATCCTATATTATAATGTTTTTTTAGTCATTTATGGTTCGTACTCACATCAATATTTCCCTTCAACCTTTTTCTATCTATTCTATTTTAACCAGCCATTATTTCCCTCCACTTTTGTAAAATACCCTGGCAAGAATATTCTGGAAACATCGCTTCATCAAAATGCAGAATAAGCCAACTTTTCCCTCGGCCAGTTGCTCCTTTCATTCTATTGATATATTCATCTAAATTTTCTTTTCCCATTTTCGGCCATAAACCAAAATAACATTTCTTATAATCAATAAACTTTTGCATGGTTGTATCAAAGTCATACATTTCCGGATTACCCAAATTTACGGCTCGTACTTTATCTAATTTTAAATAAGATTCTAATAAATAATCATTTTTTCCGCAAAAATGAATAAAACCGCCCCCAAACGCTTCCAAAGCTTTTTGATTATAGGGAATTACAAATTCATCAATCTGTTGAGGTGAAATTAGAGTCGCGCTATCTTCTGAAATTCGAGTTCCTCCATTTCTCATAAAAATTCCTCGAGATAGAGCATGACCATGGTAGCAAATAGTCTTATCTTCTCCTAAAACCTCTTTCAGTTTCTCGGTAACTTGTATATATATTTCAGTGCATAAATTTAAAAGGTAATGAACAAATTCAGGATCATCATATAAGTCATAAAAGATATTATTACTGTAAACGGCATGCGCAATT
>CAYTVM010000134.1:4964-5488 GCA_964441685.1 uncultured Atribacterota bacterium
ATATCTATTTTATCTAAATTTGGAAAGTGATACTTCCTTATTTCTTCTTTACTAAGACGGGAAGTTAGCCAGGCAAATGTATCCTTAGGTACTTTATATTTTAACCCAAACATAGCAGGAATAAATATGGTACCAAAATTAGGGCGTATACATATAGGCGCATCAAAAGCATTTTGTGCGCAACCTGCTATTTCTTCCAAATGTCCGTAAAGCATCTTTTCTTTATCATAAAACTGCTCCTCCATATCATAGGTGCTACCCGGAACAGAAATATTTTGAGGTTTCCAAAAAATTAAAGGGAGACAATCCACTTCTTTATTTTCCAATACATCGGCAATTTTACCCTTCCCTTGAGGGTCTATTCTTTTTTTCTCTTCAACAATTTTAAGTAATTTTTTTATTTCCCCATTCATTTCCCCGGTCCTTCTAAAATATTTAAATTTAACTATCTTCTTTTACACTAATTAATACTACTTTTCGGGTTAAGGTATCAGAGTCAGAGTCTAAGCCCAGGGCAAATTTAT
>CAYTVM010000135.1:0-5466 GCA_964441685.1 uncultured Atribacterota bacterium
TTAGAGTTATTTAAAATGAATTTTCCGACTTTTTCCCCTTCGGGAGTTGTCCCAAATAATTCCTGCTTAACGTTCACATGATACCCCTTTGCATTTTTATTTTTTATTATAACTATATTTGAGAAAATTTTCAAAAAATCTTTAAAGAGAGTCATCATAATGGCCGTACAATGAATAAATACTTTAACTTTTTATCATCTCAAATCGGGAACCAATTTCAGGAAGTTTGGTTACCTCGATTCTTACCGGAAAAGCTTCCTTTAATGATTCCAGGTGAGTGATGACCAATATTTTATCAAAATCTTCACTTATAGATTGGATAGCCTGCACCAGGTTGTCTATACCTTCTTCGTCCTGGGTACCAAATCCCTCATCCATAACCAGAGTTCTTAATTTGGTCCCTGCCCTTCTGGTCAGTAGCTTGGATAGGGCTATCCTTAAAGAAAAATCTATCCGAAAGGCCTCTCCCCCGCTATACAACTCATAGTCCCGAATTCCTAACTCATCACTTATCTTGATATCCAAGGTCTCTTTTATCCCTCCGCTCTTTAAGTCACGGAGAGAGGCAATAGAAATCTGAGTACTATTATTAGTCAGTTTAGCTAACAGGTCATTTGCCTCTTCTTCGATTTCCGGTAAAACATTTTCAATAATCAGTGCCTGAATGCCATTCTTCCCAAAAGCCACAATCAGTTTCTCGTAAATATTTTGTTCTTTCTTCCATTTTTCCAATTCTTTATCTATCACTTTCTTCTCTTTTCCCAATTTAAGACACAGGTCAAATTTACTCTGATACGCTCCCCTTTCTTCTAAAAGTTTATCTTTAAGGGTCTGATCAGAACTTAATAACTGTTCCCCTTGAACTAATTTTTCTTTCAGGGAAGGAAATTCTTTTAATTCTAATATTATTTTCTCTTTCTTCTTCTCCAAATCTTTTAAATCTAATTCTTTCCGTTGATCACTTTCTTGTAATTCGGATAGCCCGTCTCTTAAAGAATCGATCTTTTTCTCTGCCTCTTCTAATTTTGCTTTTCCCAGGGGGGCATGACTCAATGCTTCAATCTTACGGTTTAACTGACGGTGTTTTATTTCATCGTAACCAATTTTTTTTATCTGCCCTTCAAATTCTTTTAATCTATTCTGTTCTTCCAGGGCGTAATCCTTCTCCTGGATAGTTTTTTCTAATTTTTTAATCTCTTCCAGTAAGCCAACCATCAATTTTGCAGCTTGCTTGGATTGTTCGTATTCAAAATGAGTCTTATTCAACTTTTGCTGCCAGATATCTTTATCTCTTAAACTTTGGTTATTTTCTCTCCATTTTTCTGCCAATTTATCTTTCTGCTTACTTGACTCCTCTGCCTCTTTTCTTGCTTTCTCTATCAGTTTAAAATTTAAACTCGTTTCTTTATTTATATTATCTTCAATCTTCCTCTTTCTCTCTGCATTTAATTTTGCCTCGCATAAAGGACATTCTCCCTCCGGATTCTCCCTTAACAGACGCAGCTTTTCCTGTCTATCTTTATAGTCTTTTTCTAATCTTTCTATCTGACCTTTAATATTGTTTATTTCTATATTAAATTCGCTGCCTTTTTGGCGGATTTCTTCATTTTGCCCTTCGAGTAATTTTATCTCTTTCATCTTTTTTTCTAATTCCAAAACCTTGGTTCTGTTTTTTATCCCCTGCTCAACTCTATTTTCTAATTCTTTGTATCTGTCCTTTTTATTTCTGACTTTTACTTCTAAATCTACTCGCTCATTTTCTATTTTTCTCTCGGCAAGAACTTTTACTTCTTCTATTTTCCTGATTTTTTGAAGCTTTCTGCTAAATTCATTATTCTCGGTATTAAATTTCTGATAATTTTTAAAATCAGCTAAAACTTTCTCCTTTTGAGAAATGATCTTTTCATAATCGATCATTTCTTTCTTTCTTAATTCTATCTGTTTTTGCACTCGTACAATTTCTTGCCTATACTGTTCTATTCGGCCTTCCAATTCTGCGTGCTGTTGGCTTTTATGTTTTAAGAGATTTATTTTCTCTTTTAACTGACCCGTTTTTGTCTCTTCTGCTTTTATCTTTTGGGAAATATCCTTGTAATTTTCTGACAATTCCTTTATCTTTTGCTTATAAAAATCAAGGTTGGCCGTTTCCTGATAGATATATACCAATCTGCTTTCTTTGGTCATAATCATATTATTCATTTCTCTAAGATGGGTCTTGGCTAGATTGGCCAGCTCGTCATAACGGGAAAGACCTAAAATCTCGGATAAAATTTCCTTTCTTTCCCGGGCGCTCTTGCGGCTAAATTCATCTATTCTTCCTTGAAGGATAAAAGCGGAATTAATAAAGGTTTGATAATCTATCCTGAGAGTTTTAATAATTCTTTCCTGGGTTTCCCGAATAGAAGGACCGGTGAGAGAAATATACCCGTTATCTTCTTGGCTAAAAATTTGAAATTCTAAACTTGGGCGGGAACTCTTTTGCCTAAGAGAAAAAGTTCTAATAATACGATATCTGTCTCCCTCCAGATCAAATACAAATTCTACCTGCATGTCTTTTTGGCCAATTCGAAGAAGACTACTATCCGCTTTTTTTTCTCGACTCGATTTTCTTCCTTCTCCCCAGACAGCCCAGGTTAAGGCATCCAAAAGGGCGGATTTACCCTGACCATTATTGCCCGAAAGACAGGCTATATGAAATTGGGTAAAATCGAGAGGGAGGACATCTTCCCCATAACTTAAAAAATTTTTCAGGGCTAATTTTACCGGTATCAATTGTTAATCCTTCCTTCTTTAACCATTTCCTTCTAACTCTTTTTCTAATTTTTGGGCGTAAGTTTTCAATTCACGAGACAAAGGAACTAAATCGGAATTGCTCTGGATATATTTATCCATGGCCTCTAACATTCCCAAATTTTCTGTCATTTCTTCCACCCTTTTTCTTCGTTCTGGAGATTGAGATTTTTTGGCAATAGCACTGACTAAAAAGGCGCCTTCCAGGGCAGAATTTATCCTTTTAAAATCCAGCAAGTCTTCTCTCTCTGCAGAAAGAGTATAAAATACCCTTACCACTGCCTCGAATAAATCAACCTTTTCAATTTCCTGTAACAAAGTGTTGGTAGGGTCTTGCTCTTCACTAATGACCACATCGATGGTGATAAACTTTCGAGCGGGGAGAGGAATAAATTCATAAGAAGTGTTGCCTTTTTCTATATTCACCAAACAAATCCCTTTGTCCTCCTTCTCCTCACCAAAATTGATTCTTTCAATACTCCCCGGATAGACTACCGGAGGGTGATTATCGAGATTTAAATCTTGAAATTTATGGATATGGCCTAAAGCGACATAATCAAATTCTTTTTGAGCCAATACTTGCGTGGAAAACACCGGGTCCCTGCCTATGATTGCCGACCTCTCTGAACCGGAATAAGTCGCTTCGGCAGCAGCCAGGTGGGCAGCAAAAATCGCAGGAATACCTGGTTTCATTATTCGGGCATATTCTTTAATCATTTTACTCGCCCTTTCTTGAATTTCCCTGGTAATTTCCTCATCGGTAAAATCTTTATACTCTTCTTTAGTAAGAAAAAGGTTCTTGGTAGGCCATGGCAAACCGAAGACTTGAACCGGCCCTGCCTTGGTCTCAATATTTAACATCTCAGGCTCGGTGACCACTTTTACTCCGGAGACATTTAACGTATCGAAGATATCCAGGGAGGTAGCCCGACCGAAAGATACAGGGTTATCATGATTCCCATTGACCATGATTACCGGGATTTCTGCTTCGCTTAACCGATAAATCTGCCGGGAGAATTCACGCTGATGGGTGGGATTAGGATTGCTATTTTTATAAGCATCACCGGTGAATATTACCAAATCTACCTTTTCTTCCAGGGCAATATCCATGGCATAACTAAAACATTTTATAAAATCCTTTAATCGGGTATGTAAGCCGGTGGCAGGGTCTATGCGTCCATAATTTTCCATCCCCAGATGAATATCGGCTATATGAAGGAGTTTCATCTAATTTTTTACCTTTCCAATTTTTCTTCAAGGTTAAAATGACTATATCTATTTGATCTTCTGAATAAAGGGGAATAATTTCTTTCATTATAACACAAAGTTTAAGGTGATTTTGCGGCGCTTTGGCCAGCCAGAAATCCGGTGCTCCAACATGCCTGCAGATTGTATCCCCCTGATGGGCCGTCAAGATCTAAAATCTCTCCGGCAAAATAAAGATTTTCCATCTTTTTGGAACCCATGGTATTGGGATTCACCTCTTTCAGGGAAACGCCTCCGCTGGTTACTACCGACCACTTAAACCCTAACAGTTCCGTGGGGGTTAATTCTAATTCTTTTAGCAGGTGAACTAACTTATTTCGCTCTTCCCGGTTGATATAATCCACCTTTTTCTCAGGATCTACTCCGGAAAGTTTGATCATGACCGGTATCATCGATAAGGGCAATAATCCTTTGAGTGAATTTTTAAACATCCTCCCCTTAAATTCCTGAAAATCTCGCTGGATACGTTTATCCAATTTTTTAAAATCCAGAGCCGGTTTTAAATCTAAGAGCAATTTTACCGGACCATTTTTCAACAATGCCCCGATATTTTTACTCATATCCATAACAATGGGCCCGCTCACCCCAAAGTGAGTAAAAAGCATCTCGCCAAAACGTTCATCCTGTTTCTTGCCATTCTGAAACAATTTGATTGAGACATTTTTAAGAGATAAGCCCTGTACTTCTTTCACCCAATTTTCAGAGGTTTTCACCGGGTTTAATGCAGGTACCGGTGTAATAACAGTATGCCCTGATTGTTCAGCCCATCGGTAGCCGTCACCGGTAGAACCGGTCTGAGGATATGCTTTTCCTCCTGTACAGATAATAAATTTATCAGCACTTACCTGGCGGTCTTGTAAGAAAACCTGAAATATTTTTCCGTTATTCTGCTTAAATCCGGTTATTTCGGAATTAAGTAAAATATTGACTTTTCCCTCCGTTAAATATTTTGTAAGCACATTCAATATATCCTGGGCATTCCTCTCCTCAGGGAAGATTCTCTCACCCTGTTCCACCCTACTTTTTAACCCTCGGGATTCAAAAAAATTGATCACCTCTCGCGCTCCAAATATCGCCAGAGCACTATAGAGAAAGCGTCCATTCCTACCGAATTTTTCAGCAAATTTTCTGATATCAAACTCGGAATGAGTAAAATTACAACGCCCCTTTCCGGTAATCAGCAATTTTTTACCCAGAATTTCGTTCTTTTCAATTAAAACCACCTTTGCTCCCAATTCTGATGCCCGGCCGGCTGCCATCATCCCGGCTGGCCCTCCGCCGATTACGGCAATATCAAATGAGTTATTTTCTTTCATAATAATCCTTTTTCTTCTTAATTCTAAATTTCTTTACAGACATCTACCCAGATACTGTCAGTTATTTTCTGTAATTCATCGGGGGTAATCTTGA
>CAYTVM010000136.1:0-5440 GCA_964441685.1 uncultured Atribacterota bacterium
ATTTTATGTACCAATCAGCACTACGCGAGGTAGAAGCAAAAATTAAATTAGAGATCGGGCTTAGATTTAATCCGCTTGATGTGATAGAAAAACATCCAGTACAACACGTTTTTCTGCATCCATTTACCGGAGATCCACTTTTTGATGGTGGTCAAATTAACTGCTTGTCTTTAAATGAACTTATGGCGGAAAAGTTACGTGCAGGTGCGATACGAAAAATTATAGCTCCCCGGGATTTCTATGATATCGACTTTGTTCTGCGTAATAAGTTTGATTTAACCAATAAAGAAGTAATAACCATGTTTAAAAAGAAACTTCAAGAGGATGATGCTGATATAGATTTAGGTAAATATAAGAAGAACCTCGGCAGGTCAGATGAAGAAATTAAGGATATGAATTCACGTATTGAAACAGAGTTATTTGACGTTTTAGCACCTGAAGAGCGTAAGAATTTTGATTTGAGCACAGCCCTCAAAAGAATTAACAAGGCTATGGAAGCGATAGAATAATAAATAACAGGTCCAATTTTCTGATTTCTGTCATTGCGAACCCTTGGTTTACCAGGGCGCGACAATCTCATCTTTCCTTCTTTTTTCTAAAAACTCGCAACTTGTACCTTGTAACACGCATCTTGCAAAAAACTTTTCTTCCAAAAAAAAGTACTTTTGACAACCGATACAGTATATAGATAACAGTTTGTTTTTACAAAATCACAGTTTTTCCTAAAAAAATTGATATACCATTTAAAATGGTTTCCGATTTCAGAGATGATAACCCCGAACACCTGCAAGCACTTAGAGAAGCGCTTGTTAATCTTATCATCCATACTGATTATTTTAGCCGGGCAAACCCAAGGATTAAAGTATTTTCAGACAGATTTGAATTTTTTAATCCCGGATCACTCCCCAAAAAAATAGAATATATTTTAGAAGAAGATTTTTCTCTGCAGAGAAATCCTATAATTGCCAAAATATTCAGATTTATTAGATTAGCAGAAAGTATAGGCAGCGGTTTCCACAAAATGATTGAAGGATGGGAACAAC
This sequence comes from uncultured Atribacterota bacterium, assembly GCA_964441685.1. Lineage (GTDB taxonomy): Bacteria > Atribacterota > Phoenicimicrobiia > Phoenicimicrobiales > Phoenicimicrobiaceae > Sediminicultor. Next base: position 1,044 of record CAYTVM010000136.1, read on the forward strand.
ATTATGGAATAAAACCAGCAATAGAGGGAGATTTTGATTATTATAAAATTACTTTTCCCGTTATTACTGGAAAAGTCCCAGAAAAGTTGGGAGAAAACGAAGTAAAAATTATAGAGTTAATGAAAGAGAATAAATATATCACAACGAAAAAGCTTTCTGGACATATAAAAATAAGCACTACGGCAATTGATAAAAATATTTCTAATATATAAAAAGACCGCGCAGACTGTGTGAAAAGTCACCTTTTGGTAAAGTATACTGTTAATGTGGAGGATAAAATAATGTTTTACCCTTTTTCTACATGCCTAATCCCAATAATAAAATAAATACTAAGTATAAGTGGAGGCAAATAATTTTCAGAATTAGTTTTCACACGCTCTGACGGTACTTTGTCATATTATAATTGCTAAATAAGCTATCTACTCAGCATTTTATATATCGGTTTTATCATTCCTAAGACAAAAATCATCCCATACCAATACCAATCTAAACTAAGTAGTGGCTTCCAAAACTTTGCTATTATTAAAACAAAAGCAGCAGAACTTAATTGAATTAACTTTATGTCAATCAAATCACATTTTTTTATTTTTGAATCCACCAAACTTTTAAAGCTCACTTTATATCATCTCTTTTGGCTTTATTTAAAGAAGAACTCTATTACCCATTTTAAAATCATCATATTATATTATTTCTACATTATCTTACTTATTTCCTTTAATACATTATACCAAAGGAGGTACTTAATCATGCAATTTAATCACCAAATACCTGGAATAAGACGACACCTCACCTCTTTAGAATAATAGGTACAGGGGAGGTTCTCTGTACCTATAAAGATGTCATCGAGTATTCCTGTTTCCCTAAGTTCTTCATCTAAAAATTCTCTTACAACTTTTCTGTCAATCAAGCTGCTTCCTCCTATCATTGACTAAATTATATTTGGGACAAATTCTCAACATTTAATATTCCGAAACTCCCACTTAAAAAACCAGCTAATGTCCCCCTTCCTACTCCGCTAACAATCAATCCTGCAATAAAGCCAGCAAGAAGTGAGCCGAATAAAGGAATACAACCCAACAAAGCCGTAGCTATAATCCCCACTACTACTCCCCAGAACATATTGACCTCCTTTTTTCTTTCCCCTCTCGAAAAAAGCTTTCCATTTTCTATTTTCTATATTATTTTTAAAACAAATTAAAAATCTAATCTCGTATTTTCTTTTAAGTTATTTTTAATTCTAAATTTTCCCATTTTTTCGTGGAATTTATTGCCCCCATAATAACCTGCAAATCCCTATACCCTTCGTAAAATGAACTTCTTACTTTTTTCCCGAAACGTATACCTCTATAAAAATCTTCAAACTCTTCTTGATACCCCTTGTTTTCTTCTATCACTTCCTCAAGTTCTATTCCTATTTCATTTTTCAAGGTAAGCTTATTATTTTCCACTAAAATACTTCCTTCTGAGCCAGAAATTAAAATACAATCTTGTTCATAACCTTTTGAACTATAAAATGTATTAAGCACCCCATAAATATTTTTATCTGTGCGGAATTGAAAACTCATAGAATCCATTTCCCCAATATGAGGATTTACCCTCCTGGTAAAAGCAATCCCATGATTAATTTCTCCGAATAAATCTCTCAAGGCTGCTATATTATGAACTCCTCCATCAGTAACAAATCCTCCCTTATATTGGTGATTTATACGCCACTTTGTTTGAGCATATTTATTGTTCTTCAAGTCAATTAGGATAAAGCTATTCCAAAAGACGGCATAAGGTTTTCCAATTTTACTTTGCTGTAAATAATTTCTAATCCGTTGAAAGATGGGACAATAACGGAAATTTTCAGCTACCATCATAACCAGGGAATATTTATCTTCAAAATCTAACATCATTTTAGCTTCTGACAAATTAGCAGCTAAGGGTTTTTCCACTATGACATGTTTACCGGCTTCTAAGGCATCCTTAGTAACTTGATAATTAAGATGAATGGGAAGAACAATATCTACGGCTTCTATATCAGCTCTTTGTAAAAGATCATGATAATCAAGAACATAGGATACTCCACCCAATATTTTAGAAAAATCTTTGGCTTTTTTTTCAGTATGATTACAAATAGCCGTAATCTCAAATTCATCTTTTAGTTTTTGTAATGCAGGCCAATGTAAACTTTGAGCGGCGATTCCACAACCTATAATTCCTAACTTTACTGGTTTCATTATGTTTTTACCTCACATTTTAATAATTCTAATAAAATAATGTTATATTTAAATTATATTTAATTTTTTTGTCCTTTCAGTTATTTTTTACATTTTAAAATTATCTCTTTCTTAATACGAGCGCCAATTTTATTTAAATCCTCAATTTTTCTATTTTTTATGTGTCAGGGGACGGCAGACTGTGTGAAAAGTATAACATTTAACTTAATATAAATCCACAAAAATGGTATAATATAACCATATAAATATAAAAAAGAAGGTGGATTTATGGGGTACATAGAGGGCGAAGATAGAAATCAAATTATACTCTTTCCTGAGAACATAATAGATCTCATTTCTTTTAATGAACCTGTTGGAGGTATTATAAGCGTTTACAAGATATTTGCAGAAATTGTAAAAAGTAATAAATGTGATATAAAAAAGCTAGTTAAACATGCAGTTTGTTTTCCCAATATTAAGACCAGAAAGCCAGAAAGCCGAGTTATTGACAAATAAGCAGAGGTTTGTTAAAATATTTAGTAAATATAGTTTACTAACTAAAATTAAGGAGATTCTATGTTAGTTTTAAAGCCGGAAGATACACGAATAAAAAATGCTATTGCATTGCTTCATCTTCTATTGAAAGAGGATGGCATCTCTCGGGTAGGGTTATCCCGGATGACTGGTTTAACCAAGACCACTGTTTCTGCTATCATTAAGGAGTTTAAAGATTTTGGCATTGTCGAAGAGTCAAATCAAGTTTCTACCGGTAACATCGGAAAGTCTCCTATTCCTCTACATATTAGAGCAGATGTAGTTTATACAATAGGTGTGCATATTAGTAGAGAAAGGCTAGAAACACTACTAATGGATGCACGAATGAATATTATTACTCACATGAGAGGAGAAGATTATAAAAAATTCGGTCCAGAAGGAGTTATTGACAGTTTGTTTTCTAATATTAATAAAATAATGGAATATTCAAAAAGAAAGGGAATTGATATTGGAGCAATCGGTATTGGTATACCAGGACCTTTGGATGCCCAGACTGGAATAGTAAAGCAACCACCAAAATTTATAGGATGGAAAGACGTTCCTCTGGGAAGTATTGTACAAAAGGAATACGGAATTCCCGTCTGGATAGAAAACGATGCCAATGTTTCCGCTTTAGCAGAAAAATGGCTGGGAAGTGGTAGAAATATACATAATTTTATCTGTATTCTTTTGAATGAAGGCATAGGGGCTGGAGTCATTATTAATAATGAACTTTATCAAGGTACTTACGATTTTGTGGGAGAAATCGGGCATTTTCTATGTTACGAGCAAGGACAATTTAAGTATCTGGAGGATATTGCCGGGGTAGATGTCTTACTGTATTTGGCCAATTCTCAAGGCTTGCGGGTAAAAAGTTTAAAAGAAATAGCTGAATTACTTCAACAAAATAATCAGGTTGCTAACTCGATTGTAAAAAAGTTAGCAACCTGGATAGGTTCTGCTATTGTGAATGCTATTCATATGATTGGACCTCAGACTGTATTTATTGGAGGGGAAATGGCCGTATTAGGAGAACCTTTAATGCGACCTATTAGGGAAATTGTATCTCATTATTTTTTTGGAGAACAAGCAGTGAATATTCAATTCTCCAGTATCTCATCAAAGGCGGTGCAAAGTGGAGCAGGAATTTATGCGATGATCCATTGGTTAGAAAAAAAAGAGTTCAGAAATTTAAGACGGCTTATCAGTTAGGAGAATTCATAGTTTTTAGAAAATTTCTTTTATATACAGACAAAGTAAGAGAAGGCCAAACGAGGTAATTTCACATCGGGTAGAGATTAAAAAAAAAGAAATTCAAAAGAAATTCGGGTTACCTAATGCCTCACATAAAAATATAAAGGAAAGCTGATACGATGCCTCAAGTAGAAATGTACTCGAACCTACTTAGAGGTTTTGCACTTTTATCTAGATTTTCTCTTACCTCTTGCTTTAGAGTATTTAATTTAAGCAGCCTATTTTGTAATTTATTTATCTTTCTTTTCAGCTCTGCTGGATTTAGCATAGCATATTCTTTTCTTAGTTTCACCTTTATCTCTTCTTTAATATGAGGAGATTCAAGAACTCTTCGGTAAGGGGTCTTAGCCTCATCATATCTTTTGATGACTTTACTCCCTATTCTTTCCTTTTTGATTAACTTTCTTA